>JAYSYI010000101.1:0-7074 GCA_043727665.1 Limnoglobus sp.
CGACGGCAGCTGTTTACAAAGGGCAAAGCCGAACCAAAACCAGGATGAACCAAAAACCCCGTCAACAGCCACTTCGCGTCACTTGGGGGTGCCCCTACAAAATCCTTTTGGAATGCGGATCGCCTGCATTTCCAGAGGAAAATGTTCGACCTGCCAGATAGCGCAACTTCAAAACGCGCTAGCGAGGAATATCCAACGGGGTTCCATCTCACAGCCCAGGGTTAGACGTTCCTCATCGTACCTCTGGGTGAACTTACTTCTCCGTCAGTAGCTTTTCGTCGATTTTCGTGTGGAAGAGGGCGGCGGAGGGGATGGCTTCTTCGGTCTTGCTGCCGGGGCGAAGCCACTTCAGTTTGATCGCATGATTCTGCGTCGTCGACGATTCGTATTCGATCGCGATCTGTATCGGGCGATCCGTGAGTAACACGATGGCTTCGCGTTTTCCTAGCCCGATGGTCTTGGCTTCGATCAGGACTTTTTCATCGGGCTTGGTGCCGATGCGAATGCGCACGGCTTCTTTCGTTTCGGCGATAATCTTGTAGCGGCCCGATGTTGGCGGCACGATGTAACCCGCCCACTTGACGCCGGCGTATTGACTGATCGGACGGAACTCAATTGCATCGAAATCGATACTGAATTCGACGCGGCCACGGCGTTTCGTCAGCTTGGGGATCGTCGGCCCGGCCGAGGCTTCAACGACGATTCCGGGGCGATATTCGATGGCACCCAGCGTGAACTTGAGCCGGTTTTCGGCGGCCACGCGATCCAGGCCCGTTTGCGATTGCAGCGCCTTCGCGTACCAATATTTCGCGCGGCTCGTGGCCGGCGCACGCTCGGTTTCCGCAAGGCTCTGCGCATAGGTCCACCACGCTTCCCCACGCTTGCTGTCGGTCGTATCCATGTCTATGCTCGCCTTCAACTCGAGTTCGGCGATCTTGCGTAAATCGCTATCGTTGCTCGTGGCCAATAGCGCCAGACCTTCGTCCCAACGGCCTTGCATGAAGCAGCGATACTTGCCGACGATGGCTTTAGATGCGACATCGTCGGGCGAAGTTTTCAGCTTCTCGGTGGCGGCACGCACGGTTTCGAAGGCGTCCCGCATCTTGCGAATCTGCGTTTGTCGCGCTTCGGTATCGCGGGCCTGCAAGTTAAAATTGCCGCGGGTGAGGCTGGCGATGGCGACTGCGGTCAACTTCAACGCTTTCTCGTATTCGTCGCGCTCGACCAATTCTTCGACCATGTCGGACGCGAGTTCGGCGACCGTGCGCAGCGTGATATTTTGGTTGGGGCTGCCGCTGAGTTTATCGAGTATCGCCAGCTTCTGCGCGAAGCCATCGATCTCGAACGTTTCGTCGAGGCTATCGATGGCTTTCGTAGATAGCATCGGATCGTTACACTCAGTGCCAATCGCAATAACTTCCTTCAGAATGAAGTATTTCGCGGGGGCATCGCCGACCGTTTCGGCGGCGAGTTTCGCGAGCTTCTCCGCGAGTTTCTTGCGGTCGGCGGGGAGTTTCTTGGCGTAGTCGGCTTTGTACAACTCCTTCACTTTCGTTTCGGCTTCCGCGATTAAAGCCGCTTCGGGGATCGGCAACCGAACCACCGGTAGCGGCTTGGTCCCGTCGGGTGTCATCGCGGTGTCAGTCGAGGTACCCGTACGGTAAATGCTGATTTCACCGCGTGAAGTGACGGCTAGCACTGGCGATCCCATGCTGATGGCGATGTCCGAGTTCGCGTTCGTTTGGAACTTTCGGCCCAACGATTTGCCGGTTGCGGCATCGTAAATTTCGATGCGGTTGGCATCGGCGATGACAAAGTGCTGGCTCGTCGCGGTGAATCGCGCACGAACTCCACGCGGGCCGCAGATCGTGCTGTTCAGGAGTTTACCGTCTGCGGAGTTGTAAACCGTGACGACCGCGTCGATGTTGCCGAGCTTACGGCAAAGGATGAAACGACCATCGGGCGAGACGTCTTCCACGTCGAACGGTGCGACGACACCCATTGGCACGATCGGCTTCCCGAGTTTCATTGCGGTCAAATCGTATGAAAGAATCGTCGTTTCGTCGGCGACGAATAGCCCCTGACTAGTGAAGTCGGCGTATCGTGCCCCAATCGCGTTCGGAAACGGCACGATGGTGCGGCCCGTTCGCAGGTCGGTAATGGTGGCACCACCGGCCGTAATCGTGCTGACGTATTCGCCACTCGCAGACACCGCGATGTGAATGAAATTTCCGTCGGTTCTACTGATGTCGATGATGCCACGAGTGACCGCGAGCTTCCCGGTCTTGCGGTCGAGCGTGTGGAGTTCGGTCGTTTTGTCCGCCCGTCGCACTTCGACGATGACACTATTTGCCGTAGACCAAACGCGGCCCAAACTGCCGTCGGGTGGCGCGTAGCGAAATTGCTCGACCCGCGTCAGCACGGCGTAGGCACGCAGTTCGTTCTGCGTCGCAATCGCAATCGAAGTGCCACTCGGATCGAGCGCGGTGTAACGGATGGCACCGGGGAACGTACCCGGCGGGATCGTCGCGAGATCGGTCAGCGACGCGACCGCGACGGGCGGCAATGTCGGCGAAGTCGCTGGTCCCGTGGGCTTGATCGTGTCCGCATCGAACGCCACTACGTGAATCGAACGATCCGAGCCGGCATAGGCGATCCTCGTGCCATCGGGGCTGATGTCGAAGTCGTACGCGATTGGCAGATTCGGTGCGGGTATGTCCGCCACCTTCTTGAAACCATCTGTGGACCAAGCCGAAATCGAATTTGGCGCGAGGAGAATCAGGAACTGCCCATCGGGCGTAAACGCGGCTTGGTGGAAGAAGCGACCGGCAATCTTCTGCTTGATTTCCCCCGTGACCGCATCGACGATCACCACATCGTTCGTCGATCGCGATTTATCGGTTTCCCGGAGCGCGATGAGTTTCCGCTCTGGCAACCACGCCATCACCGTCAACAAGTTCGCATCGGCCAACGGCTTTTCGACGAGGACCGTACCCCGCCGCAAGTCTGTGATGCGCATCGTCCCGTTCGGCGCAATCGCGAGTACCGCCGAGCCATCGGCCGCGAGTACCGCAGACACCCGGTGCAGCTTTGTGTCGGGCAATTCGAACGTCGTAATATCGCTGCCCTTCGCGAGGTCGACGACCCGACCGACGTTATTACTCATCATGAGTGCCACGGTGCCGAGGCGATCCGTCCACATGCCGGTCGACCACACAAATGGTTTTGCGTAGAGGACTCGTTCTTTCTTGTTGTCGGCGGGGTTCCACACGTAGAAGTGCGATTCTTTGGTCGATACCAACATGCGGCCGTTCGGCATCGCCGCCGCACGAATGAACTTCGCGTCTTCTTCGTCCCGGTACGTGCTCAGACGCTGGCCGTTACTCGCGTTGAGTATGTGGATGATGCCTTTATTCGCCGGCGCAATGAACAGCTTTGCGCCATCAGAGGAGTAGCGCACCACGACGGGCATCGTCGTCGCATCGTCGTCGGAAGGGGCACTCCATACGACACGCCCACCGAGTTTCGTCGTCGTGATGTTGGTGCTTGGCGTCGTTTCCGGTGGCTTCGGCACGTCGGGTTTCGTCGGAAACGGCACCGCTTTCACGTCCGGTGGTTTCGGCTCGGGCGGCTTGATCGCCACCACCGGTTGCGCGGGTTCCGTCGGCACGGCTTGAACGACTTCTGGGGTCTTCTTCGTGAATAAATATGCCGCCCCGCCCGCGATACAGCCGAACGCGATCACGCCCATCGCGATCGTGCCGAAGAACGCGGTGTTGTTCGCTTTCGCTTTGCGTCGCGGTGTATCGTCGCCCGTCGGCAGGCTGCCATCGCCATCGCTATCGTCGTTAAAATTCAAGCGCGGCGCGGCCACGACTGGCACAGTCGCGCTCGGGGTAACGACCGGAACGGGTGCTGGCCCGGCCATCGTGATTCCGAGAATTGCGGCGGCTTGTCGCTCTTGGTTCGGCGTCAGAATCGGCGGTTGCCCGCCCGGCATCAGTTGGTCGAGCCACGGCGTTTGCGCGAGCGGTTTCGTACACGCAAGCGCCAAGTGCCCGACGAGGCCGACGGTAAATGGGTCGCCCGTTTCCCAAAGTTCGCGCATCAGTCGCGATTGTGCGGGCTGTTTGAAATCCTTCTCCGAGAACATCAGGTTGTCGCCGTTGTCGTACTTTTTCCACATCGCGGGGCCGCCGATCAGCAGGCCGCGCAATGCCGTGGCGACCACGAGGTGCGGAAAGCGATCGAGGTCCGCCGAATACGCCCCGGTGTAGACGCGCTCGGGATGCTGATACGAGGCATGACCCGCTTCGCCACTCGATTTACCTTCGAGTGCGGGTACGTACAGACCGTCGTAATCGACGAGTTTCAGCCCGAGCGTGGAGTTCTTGCCCGTGGCCGGAACGAGCAACACGTTGCCGTGTTGGATGTCGCAATGCGCCATGCCGGTTTCGCGCAAACGCCGACAGAGCCGCACCCACAGCGACAACATCGCTTCGAGAATCGAGGCGCGATTGAGGTTATCGTGAACGAACTGGTTGATCGGGTAGCCATCGACCCACTGCATCTTCACGATCGGGTATTTGACGCCGCGAACACGGATGCCTTCGGGCTGGAAATCGAACCCGACCGTGAACGGCAAGTTCGCTTGATTGAGGTGGTCCGCAATCGCGGCGAAGCGGCCTTCGATGCCAGTAGCGACGGCTCGCGTGAAACATTTCACGGCCCACGCTTGGCCATCCGCACCCATCACCTGATACACGTCGGCGTAGTTACCCGAACGCGGGACCGGCATCCCCATCGCGTTCGTGACGACCTTCCCGCCCTTCAAAACCGGGTCGCTAAAGGCCGTGCTCGCGTTTTGCACAGCTTCGTTAAAATCTTGGGAAAGCGGCCAACTCATTTCGTCTCCGATACTTTTCCGGCCAGCCCGCAGCGCAAGCAAGGCGAACACTCGAGAAACTCGATGCCATCACTCGACATTTGAGGGCGAACCCTTGCTTGCGCTGCGGGCTGGCACGATTACTTTAATATGCCGTTTGGATTTCGATGCGCACGCTGGTCGTGTCGTCGTTTTTCAGCGTGCGGGTGGTTCGCAGCAATTGTATCCACGCGGCGAATTCCGTCGCGGTGCTCAGACGGTTCCACTCGCTCCACGGTTCCCCACCGGCCTCGGCGACTCGCAGGAACCATTCGGCGAGTGCATCGGTTAAAAGATAGAACGTGTCTCCCGCCTCGGTGCGGCCCGCGAACCATTCGGGCGCGGGTACCGCCGAGCGATCTGCCGTACCGATGAGTGCGGGGCGGTTCGAGAAGTCGGCTGCGCGTTCGATGGGGAACTTCGCCAGGATACGATTCGCACGCACCTGAAACACGCACGAATCGCCCACGGCCACGGCCCGCCACTTCGCGCCGATGCCGGATTTGCTCGCCTCGAAAGCGATCCCGAGCAGCGTCGAAAACGCACCCGTTTCCTGCTTGGCCTCGGCATACCACGAACCGGACGATGCCGGTTTCGGTGCGGATTTGCGCGTCTCGTGAAGCCACTCGGGGAAACTGTCCGGGTCCGGTGGAGTCTCAACGAACGACATCGCCACCGCGTTGGCCCACGCCCCCGATTGCCAGCCTTCGGACGCGCCATCGGCGATCCCCACGCGATCGGTTTCGACACCAATCGCGATGGCATCCTCGTTCTGCTCTGCCGTTTGCCCGTCTTTTGGCACCGTCAACGCAAGGATTTTCAAAGTGATGGGGAGCATGGCAATCGCTTGGGAGGCAGGTTTTATCGCACCGCCGCGGTTACGCGGGTGCCGATGTCCAGGAAGCGAACGACGGCGACGAGGTCGGCATTGAAGACGACGCCCCGTGCCCCTTCGTTGACCGCGAAACCGTCCGCTTTTGCGGCGAGCATCAGTTTCGGCGGCAACACGCTCGACATGCGGAACAGCAACTTCGAGTAAGTGTCCAATAGCACGCCATCGTCTTCGAGGAAGTATATCGGCGGCTTCGGGTCCGACGACATGAGCAGGTTAAACACCAGTACGCTACCGTCGGTTGTGGCCAATCGCTGGATTCGCTTCGCTACTGGCAACGGGTTCGCATCGCTCGGCCGGCCATCCGTGATGTTTAAGATGATCGGCGGGAATGAGTCTGGGTAGTTCAGAATGAAGCTCGAAACGACCAACTCCGCTGCTTCGAATGCCGCGTGCATCAGCGTGCGGCCCATCGCGGCCGGTTCGTACCACACGGGAAACTTCACGCCTTGTTCGACCACGCCGCCCGCACCGTCATCGACGTGGCGAATCCGCGTTTCGACGCGAATCGGCCGATCCGCCAGTTGGCTGATCGGCACGAGTACATCGTCTGGCAACGTCGTACCGAGGCCCGCCGTAAGTTCGCCCCCGTAGCCGATCAACCCCACGTGGAAGTAATCGCGAACGCCATCGATCTTCGCGCACTTCAGCACCATGTTTTGAATCAGCCGGTTGACGGCATCGGCGACGCCCTCGGATTTCTTCTTCTCGGGTGCCCCGGCGAACGGCCCGTCCATCGACCCAGATTGGTCGATGAGGATCAGCACGCAAGCCGGGTTCGTCCGGCTAATCTCCGCAGTGTAAGGCATGGAAAGGCCCGGTGGATGTCGTGGCGTACGCACCACTCTACGTCAACGAATCGAAGCCCGATAGGGAGAATACGTTTGGAGGCAGTACGAACGCGGTGAAAATCGCGCGAAATTGCCGAAATGAACGCACGAGCGGGATCGAATGCGGACTCCCCTGCCTCTTGCGATGCGCGTTCCTACAACATTATCTCACCCCTGGCTTATCGCTCGGTCGGAGATATTCATGGCGTCCACGGTTTCGTTCATGCCGCACACTCGCGTTCCGACGGTTGTTTTTTCAAATAGCGTGGCCGCGTCGAAGCACGTGGCACGAGAGATCGACAAACTCGTTCGCGCCCGAAATGCCGCCGGTCGGCATACCGTGCTTGGCCTCGCCACCGGCTCGACGCCCGTCGGCCTGTACCGCGAACTCATTCGCTTGCACAAAGACGAGGCACTCGACCTTTCGC
>JAYSYI010000102.1:0-7069 GCA_043727665.1 Limnoglobus sp.
GCTGGACATCGTCCGCTGGAACGATTCGCTGCAAGTCTTGATCCCGAATGCACTTTCCCCCGCGCAGATCAGTGAAGTGTTCACGTATACGCGGCTCGGTCGGGCCGTGGTGCTCGTCGCCGACGACCAGCTTTCGCTGGCGATCGGGCGACGTGGGCAGAACGTGCGACTGGCCTCGAAGCTCGTCGGTTGGGACATTGAAATTATGACCCACGAGGAGCTGGCCGAGAGCCTCGAACGGGCCGAACGCTGGTTCGCGCAGTTGCCGAACGTGAGCGAAGAACACGTACAGGCGATGATTGGCGATGGGTTTTTGTCGTATAACGACTTAACCTTTATCGATGGTGCGGAACTTACCGATTTTACGGGGCTGCCGCTGGAGCAGGCAGACGAAGTGATCGCTTACGCAGAAGAATACGCCGACCATATGGAACGCAGCGTGGAAGACGAACGAAACGCGACGGCGCAAGCGATTGCCGAAGCCGAGGCGGAAGCCGAAGCCGAGGAAATCGCCGCGCGGAACCGTGCTGCCGAAGAAGCGATCGCCGCTGCGACTGCCGCGAGCGAAGCGACTGCGAACTTGGAACCCGCCGGAGTGTCTGTGGTGGACGGGGCCGAAGCCACGATTGTGGACGGACCCGAAGCCACGGTTGTGGTGGAGCCATCGGTATGACAACCCGATGCCCCCTGTTCAAGACACGTGTCGCCGTTAGAATATTACATGATCGATTCGGCCGGGAGTGCATTACTCCCCGACCGTGGACCAGGGATTGTTGCGAACAATCCCAAAGGAGCAGCGCTTGTCGAATACGCAGACGAAAGAATCCAAGGCGGCAAAAGTCCGCCTTTTCACCTTAGCCAAAGATCTCGATCTGGCAGTCACCGTACTGGTGGACCACTGCAAAGATCTCGGCTTTTCGTCGGTCAAGAACCAACTCAGCACACTCGACGCCGATCAGGTCGATTCGCTTAAAGAGCGGATCGCATCGAAGGGTAAGAAGGGCAGCCAGACTTCGACCCTCGCTGCGCCCAAGCCATCGACAGTTCCCGCCAAGGCGGAAGTGAAAATCCTCTCGATTCCGAAGACGAAAGCCCCGCCGAAGCCGGTGGCCGTAGAGCCAGTCGCGGAAATCGTTGCGCCCGTCGTGGAGGCAAAAGCCCCCGTTGCGGTCGTCGTTCCCGAACCCGTCGCGATTCCTGCCGTGAAGGCACCGGTCGCTGTCGCCGAACCGGCTACGCCACCCACCCCTTACGTCGCAAAGTCGCCGAACCTCGCCGGTTCGAAAATCCAGAATCTCGGTGGCCGCGCTCAGTCAAAGAAACCTACAGCCGTTGCCGAAAAGCCAGCGGTGGCTACTGTCGCCGAGCCGGAAGTCGCCGCACCCGTCGTCGAAGTGCCCGCCGTTACCGTTGCGGAAGTCGCACCGGTAAAAGTGCCGCCAGTCGTGGCCGTACCGCCAGTGGTGGCCGTTGAAACGCCGAAGCCTGTCGTGGCCGCCGTGCCAGTCCCACCACCCGCGCCGTTCGTGCCGCCCGCACCCGTGCGACCGCCCGCGAACCTCGGTGGGAATCGCCCGATCAACACGCTCTCCGGTACCCCACGGCCGAACTATCCGCAAGGTGGCGGTGGGGGATCGCCGCAAGGCAATAACATCAATCGGCCAAACCCCGGTGGCCCGCGTTCGCAAATCGGTAGCCATACCGGTGCCCGCCCGAACGGCCCGCAACAACCGCCCCGACCGGGTACCCCCGGTGGCGGCCCGTCGCCGTTCGGCCCGCCTAAACCCGCCGGTGGCGCACCCAGTACCGGCAAAGGCCCGCCCGTCGTCGCACCGCGTACCACGGGGCAGGTCAAACTCACCCCGGAGATGCTGGAGAAGTTCCGCAAACTTCAACAGCAAGGCAAGAAAGTCTCGATCGCTGACATCCAGAAAACCGGCGATGTTTCCGCACAAGGCGCAGGCCCGAACGACAAATTGCCCGCCCGTCCGGGTGGAACCGATGTCGCGCGCGGTCCCGTTCGGCCACGTCCAGATGACGGTTTGCCACTGCCGCCGATGGTCAGCGACGAAGAAGGCGACAAGAAGCGTACCGATGGCGGCGTGTCCGGCCGCGATGGCCGCCACAAGGCCCGCCAAGACCGCAGCCGCCAACGCGGCCCATCGAGCGGATCGGTCACGATCGGCGTCGGCGGCACCGTCGATCTCGTCGACAATAAGACCTACGGCTCGCAGCGCGGGCCACGCGCCGCGCTCCTCCGCAAGATGCAGCGGAACAAGCAGCTTCAGGCGCTGAAAAAAGAAGGCCCCGTCGAAATCTCGCCGCCGATCACCGTGCGTTCGCTCTCCGAAGCGATCGGCATGAAGACCGGCGAACTCAGCAAGCGGTTGCTGAAAGAAACCAGCAAGTTGTACGGCAATAACTCGCCCGTCGAGTTCGAAGTCGCAGAACTCATCGCGGTCGATAAAGGCATTCAGCTGATCCTCAAGGTCGTACAGACTGCCGAAGGTATTCTGCTCGATAAATTCGTCAAGCAAGCGAACGTCGTCGATCCGACTTTGCTCAAGCCCCGCGCCCCGATCGTCACGATCATGGGACACGTCGACCACGGCAAAACGTCGCTTTTGGACAAGATTCGCATCGAGTTCGGTCTGAAGTCCGACGTCGTTTCCACCGAAGCGGGCGGTATTACACAGGTGATCCGCGCGTGGCAGGTCGAAAAAGAAGGCAAGCAGATTACCTTCCTCGATACGCCCGGTCACGAAGCGTTCACCAAGATGCGGGCACGCGGGGCGAACGTCACCGACATTGTCGTCATCGTCGTGGCCGCCACCGATGGCGTCATGCCTCAGACCGAAGAAGCGATCAGCCACGCCCGTGCAGCCAAGGTGGCCATCGTCGTAGCGATCAACAAGATCGACATGCCGAACGCGAACCTCGAAAAGACGCGTCGCCAGCTTTACAGCCTGAACCTGCTCCCCGACAACATGGGTGGCGACATCCCGTTCGTCGAAACCAGCGCGATGACGGGACAAGGGATTTCCGAACTGCTCGAGCAAATCCTGCTCGTCGCCGAACTCGCCGAGCCACCGCTGACCGCCGACCCGGACCACAAGGCCACAGGTACCTGCCTCGAAGCCTACATGGTGGGCCAAGAGGGCGTGATGGCCACGGTGCTCGTCCGACAGGGTACGCTCCGCAAGGGCGATATCGTGCTTTGCGGGTCGTCGTACGGTCGCGTTCGAGCCATGTACAACGACATGGGCCTGCTGATCGACGAAGCTGGTCCGAGTACGCCAGTGAAGATTACCGGCCTCGATGAAGTGCCGAACGCCGACGACCCGTTCTACGCGGTCGACGACGTCAGCACGGCACGCGAAATTGCCGAGAAACGCAAAGACGTGATGCAGCGATCGTCGCAAACCGCGTTCGCGCCGGTAAGCCTTGAAAGCCTGACGGCCCAACGTGCCAAGATTAAGATGACCGAACTCAAGATCATCATCAAGGCCGAGGCACGCGGTTCGGTCGAGGCAATCAAGAAGGAACTCGAGAAGCTCGTCCACGAGGAAGTGTGTGCTCGCGTGCTGCACGCCGGTATCGGGGCCATCACCGAATCCGACGTGATCCTCGCGCTGACTTCCCCCGAAGATACGCTCGTCATCGGCTTCAACGTCACCGCCGACGATGCCGCCTTACGGCTCGCCGAGGAACGCGGAATTAGTATCCGCGAGTACGACATCATCTACAAGATGACCGACGACGTGAAAGCCGCACTCGAAGGCAAGCTCAAACCGGTCGAAGAGGTCATCCACCTCGGCCGTGCGATCGTTCGCGATACGTTCAAGGTCAGCAAAGTGGGAACCATCGCCGGTTGCCACGTCACCAGCGGCACGATCGAGCGTTCGGCTCGCGTCCGGGTGATCCGCGACGGCGTGATTCTGTTCCCGACCGGCGAACGCGTCGTCGGACTCGATTCGCTCAAGCGCTTCAAGGACGATGCGAAAGACGTTCGCGAAGGGTTCGAGTGCGGGATGCGAATCACCGGCTTCGACGACATCAAAATCGGCGACGTCATCGAAGCGTTCAAGATCGAAATCCGCTACCGGACTTTGTAACGCGAAAACACACCCCGAGACAATCGTCTCGGGGCGTTCCCCGGACTACTATTACTCGAAGTACGACTCGTATGAAAACGCACCGGCTGGCCCGGATCGCCGAGGTGATTCGCGAAGTCGCCAGCACGACGATCTTGTTCGAACTGAAAGACCCGCGGGTGAAAAACGTCACCATCACCCGCGCCGAGGTCGCTGCCGACCTGCAAAATGCCAAAGTCTACGTATCGGTGATGGGCACCGAAAAGCAGCAGAAACTCGCGATCTACGGCTTACAACATGCCGCCGGGTTCATTCAGTCGAAAGTCGCCGCTCGGTTGGCGATTCGCTACGTGCCCGTGCTGGTGTTCATCCTCGATTTGGGCATCAAGAAGAGCGTCGAAATCGCTCGAATTCTGGCCGAAGAGAAGGCGAAGTCGAACCCGCAAGGCGTTGCCGAACCGATCGCCGAAACCGATGATACTAGCGACGATGACGATGAGTACGAAGACGATGACGATGAAGATGGCGAAGACGAAAAGGTAGAATCGGCCACACCGACCGCCGCCGGACCGGTGGCCCCGCTGTAATCGGCCCACATGCAAAACGCGAGAACCCACGCCATGCCGGCGACGACCAGCAAACCCGAACTTCTCGCCAAAGCACTCAAACTGCTCGATAAGAAGTTCCCCACGCCCAACGAACCCGTGACGCGGCCCGTGCTCGAGGAACTCATCTACGGCGTCTGCCGCGAAGGTTGCCCCACCGCTCAGGCCGATGCCACGTTCCTGCACCTCAAGAAGACCTTCTTCGACTGGAACGAAATCCGCGTCAGCACCGTGCCCGAAATCCACGAAGCGCTCCAGGGCGTTCCCAACAACGGCCCGAAAGCCCAGCGAATCGTCGAAATCCTTCAGTACATTTTCGAGATGTACTACTCGTTCGAACTCGGCGATCTCGACAAAAAAGGCTTGCGTCAAGCCGCTAAGCAACTCGCTCGCTTCACCGGCGTCAACGATTTCACCGTCGCCTGGGTTACGCAGCGTTCGCTCGGTGGGCACGCCATCCCGCTGGACGAACCGACGCTTCGCGTTCTGCGTCGACTAAAAGTTGTCGAAGGCGATATCGACGATTTGGAGACCGCACGCGGCACCATCGAGCATTATATTCCCAAAACGAGCGGCATCGAGTTCACCGAACACATCGCCACACTGGCCGCGGACATCTGCCGAGAAAAGCAACCGAAGTGTGCCGAGTGCCCGTTAAGGTCCGATTGCCCCACCGGCCAGGAAATCCTTGCCAAGAAGGCCGACCCAAAGCCGAAGCCCAAATCGCGGTAATTCTTGGTCTTATACGTAAACGCATGTTCGGTCGGCGTCAGGCGGCCATTCTCCGCAGCCGCACCGCCCGCACCCGCCAACGGCTTCGCCAACGATCACACGATCCCGCGCAGCGTCGTGTCGATCTTCTGCGGAACGTATTCCGTGATCCGCTTCAGGTCGATCGCGCCGTTCATCGCCTGCAACAATTGCGCGCGAAAGTTCGGTACATTCCCCTCGGCCAACGCATTGATACTATCCACAATCTTCGTGAATACACCACCCAACGCCACACGATTATCCAACGTCCATCTCAACACGCTATACAACCCCCGCACCGCATTCGCACCCGGTAAAAACATCGACACCACTTGCGGAATCGCACGCACCGCCGACTTTGCAATCTGATCCAATGCCTTCGTCACCAAATCATTCACCAACCCCGGATCCAGCTTGTCCACCAACGCCACCAGCGAACGCGCATCCGATGTATCCGCCTCACCCGCAAAATACGTGTCGTATATCTTCGTCGCCGCCGCCACATTCCCCGCACCCAACTCCTGCAACACGACATTCTGGACATTGTCCCACGTTAAGCCTGCATATTGCAACAGGAACGCCTTGACGTCTCCGGCACTGTCGAAATTGACATTCGCAGGGTTTTTCAGTGCGTTATCGGAATTATCACTGATTTGCTTTAATCGCCCATTTTCCCTTGACGAAGTGGTAGTAAACGTCTGGATCCTGACCTCGCGCGACTTGGACTACTCCGGGAAAACTAATAAATGGGTTAATGCTGTTTCCTACTAGTACTAGCCGATTTTCAAAAATGATTATGCACTTTTCTGTTGGGCCGCGGTTATCCGCCCAACAATCGATTGCTCCGTCACCGTCGAGGTCAAAATAATTTACTCGCTGGAATAAAGCGGTTTGTCTTGTGGGCAAACCCTTTTTGTCCCGTTCGACCTCGAATTGCATCTGGGTATCGAGCCTATCCTTCTGTGTACTGAGACGAATCGTGATATTCGATTTGTCGTCCCGCTCTACGATACCGACACTCGCGCCGCACTCCAGGTAAACACCGTGCGCGACCGAATCGCCGTTCTCCGCCCGGCCCGATTTGCCGACGAGCGGCCGGGAGTATCCTGCAGATTTCTGACCGACCACGTCGGTTCTCGTCACCTTGGTCCACTCCGGCCCAAGAGCCAAAGGCTTCGGATTATCCGCGCCGCCCACTAAGACACACATAGTCAGAAACAGACACGAAAGTAATAATCGGGCCATGCATTACCTCGGTGAAAAGACTACTGATACAGATTGACGCCAAGCGGTCTCGGCGGTGTAAATGTAGCACGTTGGTTTGTCTCAGGATTATTCTCAAGGTTAGCCACAAACGCCCACTTGGTTTTGGTGGGTACGGTGGCGTCCTCTTCTAACACTCCCCAACCAAACGAGCCAAACACGGAGAGTACATCGTCCGCATTGGTGAACACAACTTGCTCAGCGATACCTGACGGAAAGTAGTAAGTCTTGGTCCCGTCGGACCAGACAACCGTGGATTCAAATATGTTTGGTTTTGCAGCCACTCCAGTGCCTGCCCACATTATCAACACCCACTGTTTGCCGTTGATCGTAACCGGTACATAGCGTGCAGGATTC
>JAYSYI010000103.1:0-7067 GCA_043727665.1 Limnoglobus sp.
CCGACTTGGATTTTAGAAGGCTCATCGCTGGCAACGGCGATGGGCTTTTTCATTGTAAGGACGAGGTTTGCTCCGCTTTCTCGCCCAGCCCCCCGAAGAGCGTGCTGCCGACGCGGACGTAGGTTGAGCCTTCTTCGATGGCGACTTCGAAATCGTTGCTCATGCCCATCGAGAGGTGTGGTAGTTTCAGGCCGATGCTTGTGCGAAGCTGGTCTCGGATTTGTCGCAGTTCGACGAATGTCGGTCGCGATTCTTCGGGGTTTTCGCCGTAGGCAGCCATCGTCATTAAGCCTTCGAAATGAACGCCGGGGAGCGACATGGCCATGTCGCCCATTTTCGCGGCATCGTCCGGCGAGATGCCGCCTTTCGATTCTTCCCGCGAACAATTGATTTCGAGCAAGATCGGTACGGGCAGGCCGCGACCCATGCCGAAATCGCTGAGCGCGTTCAGCACGCGCTCACTGTCGACCGAGTGAACGAGCGATACCATCGGGATCGTTTTGTCGAGTTTATTGCGTTGCAGGTGGCCGATCAGGTGCCAACGCATTTGCGGGATCGCGGCCGATTTTTTCCAGATTTCTTGCGGGCGACTTTCGCCGAAATCTTTCACACCGAGCCGCGAAACGACTTTTGCCACGTCGGCGGTCACGGTCTTAGACACGGCAATCAGCGTCACGTCTTTCCGCACGCGGTGTGCCCGATCGCAGGCTGCCTGAATCCGCGATTCGATGGCGGTCAATCGCGTCCGGAGTTCGACATCGAGGTTCAAAAGCGTAATCCTTAGCTGGCGTTAGGCCGTGCCGAATTGGCGATCTCCGGCGTCGCCGAGGCCTGGCACGATGTAGCCGAGTTCGTTCAGGTGCGAATCGATCGCCGCCAGATACACCGGCACATCGGGGTGCGCATCTTGCAATGCCGCCACGCCCTCCGGCGCGGCGATCAACCCGATAAACTTCACGTTCGGCGTCCCAGCTAACTTCAACAATCGGATCGCTTCAATCGCCGAACCGCCCGTCGCCAACATCGGATCGAGAACGATGCCGAGGTGCATATCGGGCTTCGGCGGCAGCTTATTGTAGTACGTCACCGGTTTCAGCGTCGTGTGATCGCGATACAACCCGATGTGCCACACGCTCGCTTCGGGCATCGCATCGAGCATCGCGTTCGCCATGCCCAACCCGGCCCGTAGCACTGGCACTAACCCCACTTTCACCGCGACTTCTTGCCCGTTACACATCATCAACGGCGTCGAAACGGCCACGGATCGCAACGTTAAGTCGCGCGTCGCTTCGTAAAAAAGCACCTGTGCAATTTCGTACACCAACTCGCGAAACTGCGACGATGATGTCTCTTGGCTTCGCAATCGCGAGAGCTTGTGCAACACCAGCGGGTGCGTCGAAACGGCAACGGGTGCGATCATAATCATCGTGGGTGTGGAGATTTAATTCGGCAAACCGGGGCGACTGCCCGACGAACCGGGTGGCTTTTGCAATAACCGCGCATCGAACGGCAACGGCAGCAAATCGGCGAGCATGTACGCCACCATCTGCTTCTTGTGGTTGAACATACAGACTTCGATATTGCCCGCGAGTTCCCACAATAGCTGCCGGCACGCGCCGCACGGCGGTGTCAGTTCTTCGGTTTCGCAAAAAATGGCGATACGGGAAAATCGCCGTGCGCCTTCGGAGATCGCCTTGGTAATCGCGACGCGCTCGGCGCAGATCGTTAGGCCATAGCTGGCGCTTTCCACGTTGCACCCGGTGTAAATAATCCCGTCGAGTGCCTGGACGGCAGCACCGACTTTAAAATTCGAGAACGGGGCGTGGGCCTTGTTCCGAGCAGCGGCGGCCGCGATAAGGAGCGGGTCCGTGTTCACGTCAAATACTCCAAAATAGAAGGGGCCGCGCCCACGGATGTATTCCCGATAGTGTAACCGGAATCGATGCGAGCTTGTACATCGGCTGGCAACGAAACGCCTCGATGGTGGACTTCCAGCACCGCATCACCGACACGAACCGAATCTCCCGGTTTCACCCGCAAGACAATCCCGACTGCGGGGTCGATGACATCATCGGAGCGCGTGCGGCCCGCACCGAGCATCATCGCCGCGATGCCGATTGCCTCGGCGTCGATCCGCGTGATCCAACCGCTTCGCGTGGCTTTGACCATCGTGCGATGGGGTGCCTGCGGGAGCAGCGAATAATCGTCGACGATACGCGGATCGCCGCCTTGTTGTGCCACCATTTTGCGGAACAGCTCGACGCCTTCACCCGATAGAATCGCCTTGCGAACGAGCGATTCCGCCGCGGAATCACTCGGCGCACGCCCTGCCAATCGAACCATCCGGGCGGCGAGTGCCACCGATAATTCTTCGAGGTCGGCGGGGCCGTTGCCCTTTAACGTTTCGATCGACTCGATGACTTCGAGCGTATTGCCGACGGCCATGCCGAGCGGCGTCTCCATGGAGGTGATAATCGCCTCGCAGCGCAGGCCGTTGAGGGTGGCCACGCGTACGAGCGATTCGGCGAGAATGCGGGCATCGGCGAGCGTTTTCATGAATGCGCCGCAACCGCATTTCACATCGAGAACGAGCGCATCGATCCCCTCGGACAGCTTCTTGCTCAAGATCGACGCAGTAATCAGCGGCACGCTTTCGACGGTCCCCGTCACGTCGCGCAGGGCGTAAAGCGCTTTGTCGGCAGGGGCGACATCGGCGGTCTGGCCGATCATCCCGAGGCCGACGTTCCGGAGTGCGTCGCGGAACTCGGCTTCATTCAAGTTGACGCGAAATCCGGGGATCGATTCGAGTTTATCGAGCGTACCGCCCGTGTGGCCGAGGCCGCGACCGGACATCATCGGTACGAGTACGCCACAAGCCGCAACGAGCGGCGCGAGGATCAGCGAGGTCTTATCGCCGACGCCACCCGTGCTGTGCTTATCGACTTTCGGGCCGGGCATATCGGAAAGGTCGAGCCGCTTGCCGGAGTCGGTCATCGACCGCGTCAGGTTCGCCGTCTCCTGGCGGGTCATGCCGCGAACGCAGATCGCCATGAGCAGCGCGGAAAGCTGGTACTCCGGCCACGTGCCGCGCGCCGCCGCCTCGACGAACGCCGCAATCTCGGCGGCACTCAATTCGCCGCCATCGCGCTTCTTACGCAGAATATCGACGGTTCGCATGTGGCTTCACGGTTAATGAATTTAAGAGAAATTTCGACGACACTGACACGATACGAAGTGGCATCCGACTGACGTCGGATCGCGTAGGATTTTTGACTGCGCATTCGCGTGAGTTGTTATCGCATCAGAAACATGATGATACCGAATGTGGCCAGGCAGGTGATGATGGCAGAAACGATGGCGATCGATACGATGCGGCTCTTGCGGTCGGGTTCGGACTCTGGCCCCTTGACGCGGGTGCGGATGATTGGCTCGATTAACGTCGAGGGTTCGACCGGTACCGTGGCCGGGTGTGCGAGTGGCGGACTCATTTCCGTGACCGTTTTCGTGGCCATTTCCCGGACGGTCGGCGTCAGCGAACTCGTCCGCATCGCCGGTGCGCGAAACAGTTGGCTTTGTACGACGAGATGATTCTCCACTTCATCTGCGCTCGTCCACGGATTGAATGCGTCGATGACATCAGCGGCCGAAGCGAAGCGATCCTTCGGGAGTTTCGCCATCATCTTCGCGATGATCGCCGCAAGTTCTTCGGGCAAGTCTGAGCGAAAATCCATGAGGTTCGGGACCGCCCCGAATTGGTGCTGCATGAGTTTCTGTTGCGCGGGCACGCCTTCGTACGGCGAGTGGCCCGTGAGCAGCGTGAACAGCGTCGCCCCGAGGCTGTAGATGTCCGAACTCGCATCGACATCGTTCTGAATCGCTTGTTCCGGCGAGAGATAATCGATCGTGCCGAGAATCGTTTTGATGTTCAAAACGCCGGTCAGGTTGTCTTCGGATTTGTCGATCTTCTTCGTTAGGCCCATGTCGAGAATCTTGATGGTGCCGTCTTTCGTGAGCATCAAGTTTTCGGGCTTGATGTCGCGGTGAACGAAGCCTTTTTCGTGCGCGTGCTGCAACCCCGACGCCGCCTGCACTGCGATTTTTGCCGCATCCATCGGGCCGAACGGCCCCTTGCGATCGACGACTTGCTCGAGCGTCGCACCGTCGACGTGTTCCATCACGATGTAATGCGTGCCGCCCGCTTGGCCGACGTGGTGAACGCGCACAACATTCGCGTGGCAGAGCGCCGATGCCGCCCGCGCTTCGCGCAGGAATCGCTCGACCGCGACTTTGTTATCGGCGAGTTCGCGGGCTAAAACCTTCACGGCCACGCGCCGTTTCAGCGTCGCATGTTCGGCCAAATAGACCGTGCCCATGCCGCCTTTACCGATCTGATCCAGAATGCGATACGGCCCGAGAACGAGGCCGCGATGCCGCCCGCCGAGGAGTTGCTTCGACTGGAATCGCGTGAGAATCCCCTGCTGAACGAGGCTCTCCGCGAATACCCCCGCTTCCGGTGGAAAGTCCCCCGCCGCGCGGATCGACTCCAGCACGGCATCGTCGAGGAGCTTGCTTTGCCCCAAAATCGACAGGAACTCAGATTGTTCGATCACGGCAGACATCGATGACTCCTAGAGGAACCCGCATACGGATTGACTCTCAGGAATCATTTAGAGCGCGTTTCCGTTGTGGAGTACAGAGCGGGCGCAGTTTTCTCATCGATTTCCGCTTTATTATCTTCTCCACGCACGAATTTACGTCGTAGGCACGTACGGCACTCTGGGGGGTTGTTATTGCCACTTCCACTTCGTTTCCAAACGGATGCGCGTTTCGGCTGCGGTCTTAACTCTCGCGGTGATACACCACGCTGTGCGCTTCGGTTTGCGTCGGCGGTTCCAGTTTCGCGATCAGTCGTTCAATCGCGCGGAGCGGTACGGCCTTCGTGCGATTCTCGTTTTGAGAATGGAGTACTTTCAGCGACGGTTCAAGATACACGATCTCGATTCGTGCATCGTAATCGGCGAACAAATCAATCCAGCGGGTGCGTGTCAGCCGCATCGAGTTCGTGGCGTTGAACGCGAAATCCCGCTTCGCCCTTAGATGCTCGCGGCACCACTCGCGCGCGACTTGCACCACCTCGCCCTGATCATCGGTCGCGTCGACATAGAGGCTCGAACGGACATCGTCCAGCGAAACCACGGGCAGGTTCGGCCGATGCTCGGACAGCCACGTATCTTTCCCGGCTCCGGGTAAGCCGGACATCATCGTGACGGTACAACGGAACGCTTCGCGCGGCACGTAGTGCAAGCTCGAAAGCTGGCCGCGAAAGAACAGAAAACGCGCATGGTCGTTCGCGAACGGGTAATGCTGCGCGAAGCAATCGTTCTCGTCGGCGACCATTTTCCAAAGGTGCAGGTTGTCTTCAGCTCGCGCGGTGTCGGTCGTCGTTCGGCCTCGCGTATCGGCGAGCGCGAACAGGTACAGCAAGCGGTTCGATACCTGCCATGATGTCGCGATCACCTCCTTCGCCGGGTCGGGTTTTTCGAGCAAGTACGGCGGGCGACCGTGATAGCGAACGAGACGGCACACCTCTTCGCGGAACGCGAGATCGCAGCCGAGGTTCCGCATGACCGTACGCCCGATTTCCATGCCGACGACCGAGTGTTTCGGCGAGCGGGTTCGCCCCGTTTCCAGATCGACGATCGTCGTCAGCGGCTTACCGGAATCGTGAAACAGCGCGGTAAACATCAATTTGAATTGTGAATCGCGATCTAGCGATGCCCACTCGGGTAGCTGTTCCAGTTCGTGAATCACCATGAGCGTGTGTGTCCAAACGTCGCCCTCGGCGTGCCAGCCCGCATCTTGTTGGCACGCCATCATCGCGCACGCCCACGGTTGCGCCGCCGCCCAAGCCAGCACCTCCGCAAGCGTCGCATTCTCAATGTCCGTCCAAGTCTTCATGACCAGATCTCTACGCCACTTCGCAACGTGTTCGGAACCATCGCCTGATGTTGCCAGTGTTCGCTTTGTTTGATCTTCTCGACGAACTCGGGGCGTACGAGTTTGGCTCGGCCGGTGACGTAGCCATCGGCTTCGGTACGGACATAGATGCCTTCCATGCGGTCGTCGATTTGGCCGGTGAACG
This sequence comes from Limnoglobus sp., assembly GCA_043727665.1. Taxonomy (GTDB): domain Bacteria; phylum Planctomycetota; class Planctomycetia; order Gemmatales; family Gemmataceae; genus Limnoglobus. The sequence goes on from JAYSYI010000103.1 coordinate 6,143, forward strand.
GGTTATCGAACGCACTGTCGAATGCGGAGCGACCGATCAAACTCAAAAGGTCTTTTTCGTTCGTGCGGCCCCGGTGCAATACGGGAACGGTCTCGATATCGGTGCCGTCGAGCATTTGCAGGCGCGTGTCCAGATCGAGGAAACGGCCCAACGATTTATCGTAAATGTCGAACTCGAAGAAGTAGTGCGGGAGTGCGCGATAATGCACCGAGTGCTTCGCGTACAGCCATTCGCCGAACAAGATGAACCGGTCCGCGAGCATCGCTTCGAGCACGGGGCGCTTGCCCATTGTCCATTGTTTGAACAAATCGTACTGCGGGTGCATCCCCGATTTGATCTCGTGGCCACGACATTGCAAGATCATCCGCCCTTGCGAATGAAAGTGGATGCCGGTGTTCGTGCCGTCGAGTTTCTCTTCGACGATGAGCGAATCGTCGTCGAGGAACCGCATCGATTCCTTCGCGGACAGATGCTTGTCATCTTCGGTGCCTCGCGAACCGAACAGGTGCGGGGTACGGGGATACTTCACAAAATCATCGCGCGTCGCACCCATGACAGCCCCCTCGTTCGGTACCGATTCCGTAAGGGACACCGCATTCCGAATCGGGTTCGGCTGTAGTAGCTTCTCGCTCCGCGAGAGGAAAGCGAGGTGGCTTCCGGCGCAGCGACTTCCTGCACGAACGTGAAATAATCATTCGCGTTACTTGGTCGGTCCCGTTGACCCAAGGCTTCACCAGGGTTGCCTTGGGCGGAATAAGGGGTACGGAAGATCACTTTCGTGATCTTTCCTCCGTCCGAACCGGACTGGCGGATCTCCCGCATCCGGCTCTGCAGTCGGCAGTTTTACCCAAAGGGGATTAACGGCGACGCAATGGAGGTCTCCAGACTAAACCCCCTCTTCTTAAAGGCCGTCAAAATCCGCTAA
>JAYSYI010000104.1:0-2276 GCA_043727665.1 Limnoglobus sp.
GCTTCAGGATGTCTTTCGTCGTGTGGCCATACAATTTCAAACCCGTCCGCTGGCGGAAAGTTCGGAACGCCGTGGCAACTCGAACGCTGCCACTCGCCGCGATTTTCGCACGCGGGGTAGGGGCCTTCCACTCACAATCGACCGCAACCGCTCAAAATAACAAATTCCGCCGCAGAATCGAAAAATCCCCCAGCTCGAATCCGCAGATGAAAGATCCGAGCTAGAGCCTGTTATGCACTTTCGCTCGCCAAATTGGCGATGCGGCGGAGCAACAGTCCTGCGAACGCGACCCAGTGCCAGCCGGCCAGTGTCTCGGTGAGACGTTCGTAGTCGCGTGCCAGCCTCCGAAATCGGGCCAGCCAGCCGAACGTTCGTTCGACCACCCACCGCCGCGGCAGCAGCACGAAGGTTTTGACGCGATTCGCCTCGTTGCCGGATCTGAAGCTCGAAGTCTCGATTGAGATTCCCATAGACCGCGAACAGGCTAAGGCGAAGGCGGACGAGACAAAGTCTGGGCTAAAGGAATTAGGCCTCGATGATGGTGCGAAGTTGTCTTGAGAAAGCCTGAGATGTACCCATTATTACGAGTAAAATTGAGATGTTTCATCCATGCTTGGAAACGGTTCAAATCGCCAGATCGAGCTCAAGGACAGCGTACAATCGGAATGTTCACGTGAGACAAGGTACGAACGTTTGCGCACACGCCTCCCAGCCTCATTCGGCGCAGCCGATTGCGCCCACGCCTCCCAGCTCCATTCGGCGCAGCCGATGAAGTAGGTGTGTCAATCGGCGATACGCAGATTGTACAGCGTCGCATATGCGCCCGGCTTCTTGGCTTCCACGCAGACCGTCTGGCCATCGTGGCCCACCAGCACATCTCCCGCCACGATCTCGCCAGCCCTTACCAGCCACCCAAAACGGGTGCTCCGCCGTCGTTCCGATCACCACGCCGCCCGCGTGAATGTTCAGCACGCGACCGACTCGCCCGAATACCTCCTCCACGTACTGGATCGTCACCGGCGAGTTGGCATCATGCTCGTCCCGGCTGAGAACCGCGTCCCCGGCACGGAACTCCTAGATCGGCCTGCTGCCCGTCGGCGTCCGCAGCGGAGTTCCCGCCACGAAGTACTTTGTCGATCAGACCGTCGATCCTTTTCTGTTGCTTCCGCACGAACTCCACGATGTCGTTCGGGAGGCTCGCAACCTTCATGAAGTGGAATGCGAAGTCGAGCGCCAGCGGGGCGACATCCTTGATCGCCTTCTCGACGGCCGTTGCAACCGCTTCCGTGTTCCCTTTGTTGATTGCATCAGCGTTGTTCGCCAGCGTCGAAACGAATTTCTTCAAATCCTTCGCAGTTTCCGTCAATTTGTCGATGTTCGTCGCAAACCGACCGAAAAGTTTCAGTGCCGCGCCGAATCCGCCAGCCGGATTCACGAAAGTCGCAATCTGCTTGGCGATAAGGGCGGGAAGCTTTTCAATAACGAAATCCTTCACCGCGTCGATAGCCAGGTCTCGAATTTTCTCGGCGGACAAGTCGTTGATGTTCTACTTCGTGAACACCTCTAATATGTGAGTTTAATGTCTTGTTCGGTGCCGTTGTCGCCGAGGATAGGCTTAATTCCATTGAATCCTTGTTCAAGCAGCGCAAGTTACTCTGTCGCGAACGGAACGAAGAACTCACGATCGACGGCATCCATGTCGGCGGTCTGATTTATCTGATGCTTCGTTCGATGCAGATTCTGCATTCGCTGTTTAGCTGGTGGTGCGTCGCACGCGTTCTGTTCGGTGTCGACTTGCGGTATGTTGGCTACCATCTCGGACTCACACGAGCAATCATCCACTGCCTGACGTAAGCGCAACTGCCCACGGACGTTCGTCCGTAGGCTTTCGTTGATCGCGAATAGCAGAAATCGATTGCGTGATGCCGCTCGTTGGGATACACTGTTGCAAACGCCCTATTACGTGAGCCGCTTATGCCTGCCCAACCGGTGACGTGTCCTGACTGTCAGGCGACCCTTCAAATTGACGACAAGTTGTTCGGGAAGCCGGTTGCGTGCGGCTCGTGTCGCAAAACGTTCGTGCCGATACGGCCCAATGTGCCCGTTGCGGAGTTGAAGGTTCGCGTGCCCGCGCCACCTGCGGCTCCTCCGCCGGCACCGCCACCACCGATGCCTGTTCCAAACGAATATTCCCGCGAGACGGCACCGCGTTCGAACTACGGTTCGCGCAAAACGAAACCCATTTACGACGAAGACGAGGAAGTCGAAGAGCGCGA
>JAYSYI010000105.1:0-2276 GCA_043727665.1 Limnoglobus sp.
AGGCCGAGCCGAAAGTCGCCGACGCGTTGCCGAACGCGACGATCGGCAACCGCGCGGCGGTGCTGTCGACGTGGTTGCACTTCGGCCTCGGCACGACGATGAGCCAGGTGGTCGAGGTCTTGAACGGCCACCTGCAATGCCCGATTTCCGAAGGCGAATTGACCGACATTTGGCATCGGCTCGCGGGCATTTTCGAGCCGTGGTACAACGACTTCCGGGATTTTTGTTTGAATCGGCCCGTGCTGCATATGGACGAAACGAGCTGGAAAACGAGCAATTCGGACGGTTGGTTGTGGTGCGCGGCGGGTGGCGATGTGACCTATTATTGGATTCATTCGTCGCGGGGCCACGAAGCGCTCGGAGCGTTTTTCGTCGAGGAATTTTCGGGTGTGCTCGTCACCGATTTTTGGAAGGCGTACGATGCGGTGGCGAAGTATCAGCAGAAGTGCTGGCCGCATTTATTGCGCGATCTGAAAGAGATCAACGCGAAGGATTCGACGATCGAATGGCTGTCGTTTTCGAAAAAGCTCAAGCATATTTCCGCCGATGGAATTCGTCTGAAATTGGCGCAGGATACGCTCGCCGAGAGCGCGTTTGACAGCCGAATGCTGGCGTTGCACCAGTGCTTGCACAACCTGTCGATGGCGGTGTGGACGCACCCCGACATGCGTCGATTGGCGAAGCGTTTGAAGAATTATGGGGAGTCGCTGTTGCGGTTCGTTGCGTATCGCGATGTGCCATCGAGCAACAACAAAGTCGAGCGGGAAATTCGTCCGGCTGTGTTGATGCGGAAGGCGAGTTACGGCAGCACGAGCGAACGCGGCGCGGCAGCGTCGACCGAAGCCGCGCTAAGATGAAGATGCCATCATCAGCGAGAGTCGCTGGCAAGTCAAATCAATATTTGTTTGATTTTCTAGAAATGCAATAGATTTGCTGTCCGATGGCTTTGCTATCTTCGCCCTTCGCGGAGGAATGCACGCAGTATGCCGAGGTTGACCGGGTCCATTTGGCTACCCGCGTCGTCTTCTTTCGGCGTTTCCAAAATCATCGGTAATTCGCGAAATCGCGGATCAGTGACGAGCCTTCGGAACGCCGGTTCGCCGATCATCCCCAAGCCGATGCCTGCGTGACGGTCGACGCGACTGCCGAGGCCCTTCACGCTATCGTTGATGTGAAATAAGCGGATTTGATTTAGCCCGATCGTTCGGTCGAACTCTTCGAAAGTCGATCCATATTCGTCTTCGGTACCCAGCGGATAACCCGCCGCAAAAATGTGACAGGTATCGACGCAAACGCCGAGCCGATCGGGGGCTTTCACGGCATTCAGCAAGTATGCGAAATGGTCGAAGTTCGCACCGAGGCAACTGCCTTGTCCGGCGGTGGTTTCGAGTAACACTTTCACATTTTGGCTGGGCCGTAAGGCATGAACGCGATCGATGGCGACCGCCACGCGCCGCAAACCGGTCGTCTCGCCACTGCCAACGTGTGCGCCGGGGTGCGTCACCAGGTACGCGAGTCCCAACGCCTCGGCACGGTCGAGTTCATACGCGAATGCGGCGATCGATTTTTCGTAAACCGCATCATCGGGCGACGCGAGATTGATCAGGTACGAATCGTGTGCCGTGAGAAACTGCAACCCGGACTTTCGCGTGAGTTGTTGAAATGCGGTCACATCGTTCGCAATGATCTGCTTCCCCGTGTAGGCATCGAGCGGCGAATGTTCGCCCGATTGCCCCGTGGCAAACACGTTCCACTGCGACGGCGTGGCGGTGAAAATTTGCACCGTCTGCGCTCCGAGTGCGAGCGCCGCATCGATCGCTTTCGTGAGTCCGCCCGCAATCGAAAGGTGCGTCCCAAACAACGGCATAGCGGAACCCCGGATACAACGAGGCGCGACATATTGCGTCGCACCTTTATCTGAAATCGGTATTAATTGCCCGATTGACCATACATGAAGAAATCGCGTGGGCTGCGGATGTATGGGTTTTGCGGGAACACCAAGGTACCAGGCATCGACGCGCCGGGCGAGCCAGGCAAGCCGCTACCGTGTGGGGGCACCGCGTTCGTGTCGGCACAGCCTTTGCCGTTCTTGCCGCACGGCGACGAACTATCCTTCTTCCACCACAACACTTTCTTGAACATCGGGTTCCAACCGTATGGGCTTGCCCCACCGCCACCAGCCATCGACGCACCGGGGGGCGGGCCGTAAGGCATCCCCTGAATCCCGCCCGGGGGCATGCCCATACCCATACCACCCGGCATTCCGCCGGCACCGG
>JAYSYI010000106.1:0-7035 GCA_043727665.1 Limnoglobus sp.
GGCGTTCGCTTGCCGGATTCGACATTTAATATCTTTAATATCCGCTCGGGTAACTGTGCGGTTACGATCGCTTTGGGTTCGTCGGTGACTGCGATTCGGAATCGGCCGAGAACGTGATCGACGTGCGTCGATTGCTGTTCGATTGTCACAACTAGCTTCGAGCCAGCCGGGACATCAATGGCACTCGCAGGGTACACTGACAACGCATGGTCAGTCCCGATCGCCCCGCCCACGGCCCAACCCGTTGTGTTGAGAGTGTCGATCGCGCCGATTGCATCAAAACCGGGCTGCGAGAAATCGGCGACCGCGTTCGTGAAGTGAATTGGTTTCGCGCCGCCGAGTTCGTAACTGGCACTCGGGTTCGGTACTTCAGCGATTGTCTTTTCCCAGACCGCGTTTCGTTTCGTATCGAGTGCGCTAATCTTCGCGCCTTTCATTCGTGCGCCGACACTGCCATCGGTGCGGTTCCAAATCGCGATGCGGTCGATTGGCTGCTCGGACCCGAGATCGACTTCCCACCAAGGATCGTTTGCCGGGGCGGTATGCGAAACGGACTTGCCCACGAAGTATTCGCCGTTGGTGTTGCCATCGATCGCGAGCTTGGCGGGGCCATCGAATGCGGTGCTGATTTGCGTGGCGGTGCCCTTCGTTGCGATGTTCTTACAAGCACTGAAAATTTGTACCTCCGCGAGCATCAGATACGTGTTCTTTTCGGGCTGCATGATGCGTATGTATCGGGCAACGGGCACGACCGACTTCGGTGGAACGAGACTAGCCTGGAAGCGAGTCACGATGAAGTTCCCTCCGCCGTGGCCGGGTCCGCCACCGGGAAGTTGCTTGTCCGCAAGCGTAACCAGGCGAATGCCTGCGAGCTTCGTTTCGCTCAATGGCAGTTCGACGGTGTACATATCTTTCTTCGCCGCTTTCGCGACAAACACCGATTGATCCTCGCGTACCATCATGGCATTGCCCGATTGGGCCTTCGCGCTCGTTGGCTTGTGTTCGTTCCACTTGAGGTTCAGCACGAGCGATTGCTCCCACGCCGTCATGCTTTTCAGAATCTCAGGTGCGGGCGATTTCCACTTCGCCATGATGCTTGCAATTTCGGCTTCGAGTGTGGCTCGCTGCTTCTTCTGGTTGTCATCGTAGAAGGTGTGTAGCGGTGTTTCGTCCATGCGGTCCGCGTCGGCGGAGTTGTTCAGGAATGCGTATAGCTGGAAAAATTCCTTCTGTGTAATCGGGTCGTATTTGTGCGTGTGGCATTGCGCGCAGGCAATCGATGTCCCCATCCATGTCGTCAGTGTCGTGTTCACTCGATCGATCACGGCAACATTGCGAAACTCTTCATCGCTGGTGCCGCCTTCGTTGTTCGTCAGCGTGTTGCGGTGGAACGCGGTGGCAATCAGTTGCTCATCGGTCGGGCTCGGCAAAAGGTCGCCCGCAATTTGTTCGATGGTGAATTGGTCGAACGGCTTGTTCGAATTGAACGAACGAATCACGTAGTCGCGGTACGTCCAGATCGTGCGCGCGGGGTCGTCGGCATACCCGGCGGAGTCCGCATAGCGTGCCAAGTCGAGCCACATTCGCGACCAGTGTTCGCCATAGCTCGGCTTCGCGAGCAATCGGTCGACGAGCTTTTCGTACGCGTTCGGCGACGCATCTTTGACGAACTCTTCGACTTCTTTCGCGGTTGGTGGCAGGCCCGTCAGGTCGAGCGAGACTCGCCGTGCGAGCGTGTAGCGATCCGCTTCGGGCAAAAATGCCAGTCCCTCTTTTTGCAATTTCGCGAGCAGGAAGCGATCGATCGGGTTGGGCAAATTGCCCGCCGGCACCGTGGGTCGCAACGGCTTTTCGTACGCCCAGTGTGCGGCATACTTTCCGCCTTGCTGAATCCACGTTCGCAGTAACTGAACTTCATTCGCGGTCAGTTTTTTGTCCGATTTGGGCGGCGGCATCACCTTACCGCGTTCGGTCGTCGTCGCGCGATGCATGATCTCGCTCGCATCGGGTTTGCCCGGCACCACGGCCATCGCATCGTCGATCACCGCACGCGAACCGGCCTCGGTATCTAGACGCAAATCGCCCTTGCGTTCGTTCTCATCGGGGCCATGACACTGGTAGCATTTATTCGAAAGGATCGGCCGAATATCGCGGTTGAAGTCGATCGCTTTCGCGTCATCGGCGCGTGTGGCTTGCACCGAGACGAATAGCGCGACAACAACGAACGAGATTTTCCAGAACGGAACCATGCTGAGAGCCTCATTGGGAGACCGCGATGCGACAGACGGCAGGCAGGGAGAACATATTCATTCTCATAATAGGAGTATACCGACTATGTACACGAGTTGCGAAACTGATTTCACTGGCATTTATGCGACGGCCCGGACGCGTTCGACTTCATTTGGATCTGCATTCACAATGAGATCCGTAACAAGCGGGCGTTCGATGCGACCGATGCGAATCCGCTTCCTTGCCTCAGTGATTTCTAACGGCGTGGCAAGGCCGCGGCGGGCGACTTCGCTGAAATCGGCTGCGATCGAATCGCAGTAGACTTCGACGCCGCGAATCGCGTAGTCGGCGACTCGCTTTGCAAAACCCGCGTGCTCGCCGATGAAGCCGACCCGTTGCGGAAGTTCGAGATATTCCTGCAGTTGGGCGGCCCGCGCGATGGCTGTGGGCGTCTCGGCATTGAGCATCGCAGCTGCGAATGTCGAACGTGATAATATGTGACACGGTGGTGTCACTCGCCGTTTACGCGGTCGCTGTTGGAGGTTATCGATTACCGTTTGCAGATCGATCTTCGCGCGCCGTTCCGTGCAAACGTAGTCGATCATTCCTCGCGTATGGGCTTCGCGAGCACTAAAAACTTCACTGGTGAACGGCCATTTGCCCCAACATGGCGGCACGGTTGCGGCAAACGCCCCGAAGCCGATCTCGGTGTTCGGGTTCGCCACCGCGAAGCGATAGTCGCAACTCAACGCGAGTTCCAGACCAGGGCCGAGGCACGGCCCCTGAATCATCGCGAGGCTGACGAACGCGGCTTCGCGCAACTGCCGTAAAACGCGCTCGCCCGTAGCCGCAAAATCGCGACACTCGGCATCGGTTTTCAGTTCCGACAACGCATCGAAATCATATCCCGCACAGAACCCCGCAGGCTTCGCGGAGCGAACGACGAGAATTTCGAGGCACGGATTTTGGGCGACAATCTCGATGGCTCGCCCAATCGCCAGAATACGCGGCAAGTTCAGCCGATTCGCCCGGCGGCCAGGGAAATCGAGCCATAGGGTCGCGATGCCGCGATCCGCTTCCACCCGAATATCGTCCGTTTCGTAGAGCATCGTTGTCGTCGAATTTTCGCGGAAACACCAGCATCGCGTCAAGCCGAACTTGCGCTACAAAAGTTCGGCCAGAATGCGGTCGATCGGCCAGAGTTTCACGCCGCTATCGCCGCCGCCGGTTGCGAGCGTTCGCCCGTCTGCGGAGATCGCCAACGAACGGATCGCCGTGATATGCCAGCCGAGCGAGAATCGCGGTTCCAGCGTGTCGCTATCCAGAACGATGATCAAGCCATCGCCATCCGCGACGAACAGGTGTATGCGATCCAGCGACAACGCGATGGCCGTGATTTCCTGAGATCGGCAACCGATGGCACGGAATGCGGGTGAAGAGATACCAACGCCTTCATTCGACTTGCAAATATTGGAGTAAATTTTCTGGCCGATGAAACCGATGACTCGATCATTCATTTCGTTGTAAACGGCATGTGACCAAAGTTCGTGCATCGAGCCGACATGATACTGTATGGGTGTGGAAAACCCAGCTGCCCAATTCCACTCAAGCAAATCGACGACTTGAAGTCCGGTTTCCTGAAAAACGATAGCATATCGTTCGGAAGGAGAGGAATTTCCTGACATTAGACTGCTACTTGTGCATGGCAATCTACGATCTATCAACAAGTTCGTCAGATGCGAAAGTACGATCTCTGATCCAGTCGACACTGCAAAAATATTCGATTCACAACTGGAGATTAGCCCGTGATGAGCTGACGTACCATATGTCTCCGAAAAGTAGTGGCTCGAAGTATCAACCAGAAAAACTCTACGATACTTTAATACTGTGACCGCATGATCATTTTCTGACAGTTTTACGATGGATAATCCAGAAGCTCGAGACTCCTGCATACCCACAATCAGCCCATCGCTGCCAGCGAATGCGATATTCGTCGAGTCATTTACTTTCATTCGAAAGCGGATCGTTGGCTGTAAGCCATCGAGTGCCCACACCGATACGAATCCGCCTTCTTCGACTGCGGCGACGCGTTTGCCTTCGCGGTCGAAGGCGAGTGAGTGGATGGTGCCGTGTTGTGCGGGCAGCATTCCGGGGCGATGTTGACGCAGTGCGTCTGGGCCGAGTTCTTCGCGTTGGTCGTAACAAGGGCCGCAGGTTTCGCCCATCCAGCCGAGCGATTCGGGCGTACCGACTGTGCCACAACCGCATGCGGCGAGCCATATCGACAACGTCGCATCGCCCTTCAGGAACAAGTGATCCGGGTAGCAGTGCCAGAGTGGCGGGCGTTCGTCGGTGCGCGTCCGGCGAATCAGATCGTTTGCCGATTCGTCTTCGAGGCGACGACCGCGAACGACGACGTGCTTGCGGCCAATATGATCGGTCCACCACGAACCGACAACTTGCGTTGTCGGCAGCCGCCCTCGCCCCGCAACGAAATCTTTGCAACCAGCTACGCTCGTTTCCAAAGCCTTTGCAAATTTGCGCCACTTCGCAACATCGTCTTCCAACAATCGCATTTCGTGGACGCCGTTTGCGGCGACTGTTGCGGCCGATAGCAGTGCGACGACTTCGCTCGCCGTCGGGTCGATCCGGATCGCGTGATATTGTTGCATCGGTCGGCACGCGGAGGGGGAAGGAATCGGGGCGATTGCTATAACGCCAATAACGTTGTTCTTGGAGTTATGCTATGTCGCCGGCACCGCTACTGCAAAGTCGAGTCGAGGGCTTTCCGCTCCGCCAGGGAAAGGTGCGCGACGTTTACGACCTCGGCGATACGCTCGCTTTCGTGGCCACCGACCGCATCAGTGCGTTCGACTGGGTGATGCCCAACGGCATTCCCGGGAAGGGCATCATCCTCACCGCGATGTCAAAATTTTGGCTCGACTGGCTGCACGTGCCGAACCACTGGATCAGCGACAAAATTGCCGATTTCCCTGCCGCATTCCGCGCTCAAGCTGACACATTTCGCGGGCGAACACAACTCGTGACGAAGACGAAAGTCATCCCGATCGAGTGCGTGGCACGCGGGTATCTCGCCGGTTCCGGGTGGAAGGAATATCGCCAGCACGGCACCGTTTGCGGTATCCCCCTGCCGCATGGCCTGCGTGAAAGCGAACGCCTGCCGGAGCCGATCTTCACACCCGCAACGAAGGCCGAAACGGGGCACGATGAAAATATTGCGTTCGCGCAAATGACTACGGTCGTTGGCGAAAACGTGGCAAATGAGCTGAAGGAACGCACGCTCGATATTTACCGTCGTGCCGCCACGTATGCCGAGTCGCGCGGGATACTCCTTGCGGATACGAAACTCGAATGGGGCACGTTGCCGAGTGGCGAAATCATCCTGATCGACGAAGTCCTTACGCCCGATAGTTCGCGATTTTGGCCGAAGGAGTCGTACCGCACGGGGATCTCGCCGCCATCGTTCGACAAGCAGTTCCTGCGAGATTGGCTGGAAACGACGCCGTGGGACAAAGCCAGCCTGCCACCGAATCTACCACAAGATGTCATCGAAAAAACTGCTGCAAAGTATCGCGAAGCCTATGAGCGATTGACGCGGAATCCGAATTGATCGACCGCGATCTTGCACTCGCAACTCGGGGTTTCGCGGTTTGCGGGGTTGTGGTAAATCTTGCACAACTCGACGTGCCGATTCATCGAATAGCGAGACGTGATCCGTGTATAAACTCATTCTCTGTATGCGCTACCTGCGGACGCGATACCTCGCATTCGTCTGTATCGTCAGCGTTATGCTCGGCGTGGCCACGCTCATCGTCGTCAACAGCGTCATGAGTGGCTTCTCCAATAAGCTCCGCGACCGCTTGCACGGGGTGCTTTCCGATGTCATCTTGGACACCGATAACTTTGCGGGCTTCCGCGAACCGCCCGATGAAATTGCGAAACGCATCCTCGCATCACCGGCCGGGCCGCACATCGAAGTCATGGCCCCGACGGTCGAAGTCGTGGCGACGATCCAGTTTCAGTTTCGCGGTATGAACGTCGTCAAACCGGTGAAACTGACCGGCGTGAATGCCGATGTGCAATCGAAAGTCGGCGGGTTCGGGCAGTTTATCTCCGGGCAGAAAAACCTCGCGGTTCCGTCGTTCGATTTGTCTCCCGAAGCGTTGCGTCGGTTCGCGCGGAACGTCGACGAGAACGCGGGCCTCGACGAGATGATGCGCGATAAAGCGACACTCGAAGCCGAGAAGCCGAACGAGTCGGACTTCCTCGGGAAAGGGCCACGCGTGCAAGCACCGTTCGATTTACCTGTAAACATTCCCGCACCCGATTTGCCTCAATTCGAAGCTCCAAAACCGATTGGCATCTTCGTCGGTCACTCGCTCGCGCACTTCCGCTACAAGAACCCTGAGACGGGATTGACGGAGGAAATCGCGGCACTCAAGCCCGGCGACAGCGTACTAGTGGCGACACTCGCCGCCGATGAAATGCGACCCGTGTGGGGCACATTCGTTGTCGCGGATTACTTCAAATCCGACATGAGCGAATACGACAGCCAGTTCGTGTATATGTCGCTCCCGGACCTGCAACGGTTACGACGGATGGGCGACCGGGTGTCGCATATGCAGATCAAATTAAAGGAAACGACGCCGAAAAGTTTCACGTTCGTGAAGGCGAATGTGACCGACCAAATCCAGAAGCTGTTCCGACCCTACGAAGTGCGTGCCGCAACGTGGGAAGAGCATCAAGGCCCGCTTCTGGCGGCGATCGATGTCGAACGCGGCATCC
>JAYSYI010000107.1:0-7031 GCA_043727665.1 Limnoglobus sp.
TCGCGGCGATGAGATTCTGACGGAATCCTCGTCGTTCGGCAGCGGTTTCATGGCTGATGTCGGCCGCGATTGGGAAGCCGCCGCCAACTCCGCCAGGGAAGCTGGTGCAAACGTGGTTCACCCCCGACTCGGGATTGTACTCGATGCGGCAGGCGGGGCGTTACCGAACCTGATGCGGCCGTTCCGCTTCTTCGTCGGTGGTCGCGTCGGTTCTGGCAAACAGTACATCAGTTGGATTCACCACCGCGATCTCACCGCACTTTTCGCGTTTCTGATAAGCAACCCGTCGTTTACGGGTGCAGTCAATGCGGTGTCGCCAAACCCCGTTACGAACGCAGAGTTCAGCCACACGCTCGGTGCGGCAATGCATCGGCCAAGTTGGCTACCCGCACCTGGTTTTGCGTTGCGCATCGCGCTGGGGCGAGTGGCCGAAGTCGTGACAGGCAGCCTAAGGGTATTGCCCGAACGCGTGGCAACTGCGGGATTCGCGTTTCAATTCCCGAACCTGCGCGAAGCGTTGGACGATATTTGCAACAAAGACGTGGAGCACGCTTCGAATCGCGATAGTTTCGGAAAAGGTTCTTGACTCAGTCGAACCTTCCGTCAAAATTGAGTTACGGAACCTGCGACGCGATGCGAACGTCGTAGCGGGTGATTCGTACATGTCCCGGTCGGTCGAGCAAACGGAGCGTCGTTATGGTTCGCAAGGGTTTTTGGCTCGCGTTCGTCGCGTTCGCTGGCGCACAGCCTGCGTTTGCACAATCGCCCAACCCGCTCGATCTCGTCCAAGGCTTACGCGAGAACGGCCTCTCCGACCTCGCGCTCGAGTTCCTCAACGACTTGCAAAAGAAGGAACCGACGGGCGATTTGAAAGTCGTGTTGCCACTCGAATTAGCGAAGACACGGCTCTTGCTCGCCCAAACCGAATCGGATGCCGTGTTGCGCGATGGCATCATTGCGGGTGCTAAGAAAGAGTTCGATGCGTTCATCAAAAACCACCCGAGCCATCCGCGTTCGTCGGAAGCATCGTTGGCTTTAGCTCGCGTCGTTTCACTGCAAGCCAAGGCGCAGTTGAGCCGTGCGTACCGGATCGACACGGGGCCTGCCGAAGCGCAAGATCAAGTAAAAGTGGCAGAGAAGAAAGCGGCAGCGGCGGCGACACGCCCGATGTTCACGAATGCTTCGGAACTGTTCGGTAAAGGCTCGAAGAACATCCAAGCGATCATCGACGACCCGGCAACCGATGTGGCACGCAAGAAGTCCCTCACGCGCGATTCGATGCAAGCCGAACTCGAACGCGGCATCAACATGTTCAACCTCGCGGACGCCTACATTTCTCCCGCAGGGCAAGAAGCGGTCCAACGCGGTGACGCGCTCGATGCCGCCAAGAAGATTTTCCTCGAACTCGGCAAGAAAGACACGAACAGCCCGATTTCCTGGTCGGCACGTGCCTGGGCCGGGGCTTGCGATATTGAAAAAACTGATGTGAAACTCGCCGAAGATGCGTTCAAACAGATTCGCATCGACGCGACGAAATCACCTGCGTCCGGCGATGGTGTGCGAATGGTCGAGTTTTTTGAAGCCCAGAACAAGTACCTGCAAAATCGCCGCGGCGGCGCAAACGATGTTCGCATGGCGAAAATACTCGTCAAAAACTGGCTCGATAAAGACGTGTATCGTTCGCGGAACACACCCGAACGCCTGAGTATGACGTACTACCTCGCGAGCCTCAGCGAACGCGAAGCGATTTTTGGCATTCAGTTCGACAAAGCCACACCGCCGAAAATCACTTCGATCGACGGCAACGCGCGGGTGCTGTTGATGGAAGCATCCCGCGAGTACAAGAAACTCATCGAGTTCGATAACGAATACAGCGACCGCGCTGGCAAAGCCCGGACGCGAGTCGTTCGCACGCTTGTTATGGGTGCTACCAAAAAACCGAACGAGTACACGACCTTCGAAGAATGCCAGATGGCTGCGCTCGTTAAACTCGATGCGGGTAGCAGTTTGGAGCCGAAAGAACGCGAAGTGTTCATGAAGGACGCAATCGGACTCTTCGAACGCGCCCGGCAACTCGTCACACCGACGATTCCCGCGAAAGACATCGCCGACATGAACATGATGCTGGCGTACGCCTACCTCAATGGGGACCGACCCTACGAAGCGGCGATTCTCGGCGAGCATTTATCGCAAGTGCAACGTGGGCCGGTCGCTGCGAAAGCGGGCCTGTTCGCAGTCGAAGGCTACCTCGCTTCGCGTGCCAAACTCGAAGACACTGACGCCGAGAACCGCACCGTCGACCGCGACCGAGCGATTCGGTTGAGCATTCAACTCGACAAAAACTATCCGACCGATCCCTCGACCGATTCCGTACGCTTTCGGCTCGGTCGCCTCTACATGGAAGAAAAACAGTATCGAGAAGCGTTCGATATCTTGGGAAAAGTCAACAATTCGTACTCGGCTGTCTCCAGCGTGCGCATCACGCAGGGCCGCGCGGGCTACATGCTCATTAACAGCAAAGACAGCCCACTGACGGCCGAGCAAAAAGGGGCCATCTTCCAAAAGGCCGTGACCGACATCGAATCGGTCCCCGAACCGACCGGCGGTCCGGAACTGAAATCGTACCTGAGCTTGCGAAACTTGCTCGCTCAACTGCACCTCTCGAACCCACCAGCAGGCTACGCGGTTGCGGAACAAGTGGCGGCTGCGGCCATCGCGAGTGCGGCGAAGTCCGGCATGGACGACCCCGATAAGAAGGCCGCCATCTTCGCGGCGGAAGAGATTCGGCTACGTGCCGCGTACGCCCAAGCGGTCGTGTTCTACAAGGCGATGAAGTACAAGGAGATGGCCGACAAGATGGGCAACGACTTGGTGGGCATGAAAAAAGAAGGGCGCGCCAGCGAAGCGAAACTCGATGGCGATGGCAAAGTAATCGCGGACAACCTCGATAAATTCCGACGCGAGTACATCGTCCTCTCGTTGCAAGGCCGTATTCGCGAAGGCGAAATCGACAAAGCGAAAGAATCGTTCGAGTTGCTCGAACAACTCGGCGGTAGCGTCGACGCCACGACCGATGCCCTGGCGCGGCTCGTCAGCCTCGTTCGCCCGCAAGTCGAAGATTTGAAGAAACAAAACAAGCCCGAAGAGGCCGCCAAGCTCGTCGAACTCGTCGGAAACTTGCTGCGTTCGCAAGCCGAAAAGATGCTCGCACCGAAAGCGATGGCTGCAATTGGCCGCTCGCTTCGCGATTTGGGCGTGTACGACAAAGCGATCGAAACGCTCTTGAAAGTGCCACCGGCCGAACTCGCAGACTTAATGAAACGCACGACGGACATTATCGAGAACGACAAACGCGATAGCGTGATCGCCCACCAAGTCGCGCAGATCGAACTGGCGAGGGCGTACCGCGCCACGAAGCAGTTCGACAAAGCCAATGAGTTGCTGAAAACCGCGATGGGCACGAAGGAAAAACCAGGTTGGGCCAAGTCGCTCGAGTATCGCCGCGAGGCCGTGTTCTTGCTCGAAGACAAGGCCCAGGAAGCACCGGCCGACAAACGCAAACTCGGTTGGGGCGAGGCACTCCGCGGCTGGAGTCTCATCGCCACCGAGTATCGCGGCGCGATTCAAGCACCAATTAAAGCCAACCTGTCACCCGAAGAAAAAACGCGCATTTTGCAGAACAAACAGAAACTGGTGCCGATCTTCCTCGAACTCATCGTCGATGAAAAACGTTGCCTCGCGAAAGCCAACACGCAGTTACTTCAGGGCAAACCCGAACTCGCGGGTTCCTTTACCCGGATCGCCCAAGCGATCATCGAAGTCGAGCGCGGCGACCAACAGGGGCTGAGCCTCGAAGTGAAAATGAAATTTCACTTGCTCCTCGAAGAATTTCCACTTCTGAAAGAGGAATACACCAAAAAGGGCGGCAAGCTGTTCCTCGACCCGAGTGCCCAAAGCGAAACACCCGCTCTGGCTCCGCCCGCAGAAGAGAAAAAATAGTCGGCAGTGATAAACACACTCAACGAAACCTCGGTCTACGGAGTTCTCTCGTGATGCTTGCTCGCTCGTTCTCGCTCGCTGCATTAGCCCTTGGATTAATCGCACTCACTGTACCGAATTGGTCGCTCGGGCAGAGCGCCAGTTCGACCGATGTCGTACGCTACTTCGACCGCAAAAATAACAAAGAAGCGCGGGCGGCTGGCGAAGTACAAGAGTCCGCCGCCGGTGTGAAAGTCGTGGCCGGCGGCAAAACGATCACGATCTCCCCCGCAGATATTCTCTCGGTCGAGTACGGCAAACTCGACAGCATTAAGGAAACGCCCGCCGAACTGCGTACGCTGGAAACTCGCGAAACCCCCGCGAAACTACGCGGCATCTACAGCGAGATTCTCAAGAAAGGCGTCAACGACGCCAAGGCGAAACGCTACCTCGAATATCGCGAGGCCGCTTACGCGATCCGCGTGGCCGATGGCAAAATGGGCGACGAATTCAAAGCCGAAGCGACACCGACCATCGCGAAACTCGCGACGTTCCGCAACAGCTACGCCGACTCGTGGGAAGTCTGGCCGATCTCGCGTGCCGCCGCACGGTTACAGGCCGAAATGGGAAACTACTCCGAGGCCGCTACCACGCTCGCTTCGCTCGGTAAAAACAAGAATCTGCCGAACGACTTAAAACTCGAAGCCCGACTCGCCGAAGTCGAAGTCTTGCTACGCAGTGGCGATGCCGCAGCGAACACGGCACTCGCGGACCTTTCGAAAACAGCCGGATTCCCGCCAACGGGATCGCTCCGTGAGAAGCTGAACATCTACAAAGCCGCTGCCGAAGCCGCGCAGTCGAAGGGCTCCGGAATGAAGCCCGGCGCCGCGGTCAAGGCGATCGAAACGATTATCACGAGCACGAACGACGCATCCGTAAAAGCAACCGGCCACAACGCACTCGGCGAACTTTACCTAATGTCCAGCTTGCCCCGCGACGCGATGTGGGAGTTCCTCTGGGTCGAAACCGTCCACAATCAAGATCGCGAAGAACTCATCAAGGCCGTTGCTCGCTTGGCCACGGTCCTCGATCTCGTCGGCGACAAAGATCGTGCCGAGAGTTACCGCAAGAAATTACCTCAGGTGAAAGGGGCCTAAAACGCATCGGCAACGGGTAGCAAACCGGTTGCCGAGCGACCGTCGGGGGTGTAGCTCAGTTGGTAGAGCGCTGCATTCGCATTGCAGAGGTCGAGCGTTCGAGTCGCTTCATCTCCACTCGCGGTATCGGCCCATGCAGTTTCGCATGGGCCGATTTTTTTGAACGGAAACCTCGCTGGTGCCCGATGAATTCCGAACGATCTCGGCGAGATTTGATACCGGTTGCAGTGTGTGGTTTACTCAGCGTGGTCGCGTTCGCGTCGATTGTCGCGCTCGCTTTGTATCTAAGGGGATTTCTCTGGGCAGGGCTATCAATCGTTGCATTCGCGATGGCGTGCGTCGTAGTTCGCCAGTTTGGCCACCGCTATCGCGCTCTCGGGGTGATCGTGCCCGGCACGTGCATCGGCCTCATCGCGACGATTGCGATTTTCTACTTCAATACGCTGGACGTTTTTACTGCAATCTTGGCAACCGCAGTCGGCGCGATACTCGGTGCCGCGTGGAAGTTCAAAAACCGGCAACGGGCACTTTCGCGAAAGGCCACTGCGATTTTCTGTGGTTGTGTCGCTTTGTTCATAGTCTTGTGGTCGTCAATTGCCTGGTTCGGGGACGCGATGCTCGGCGATTTCCCGCTCTCGGCGGCCTTCTATTTCCAAGCTCTGCTTTGCCTGTTCCTTTCAATGTTAATCGCAGTCGCGCGGCTGTTTCGACCGTTTTTCGAATGTGGCATTTCGTGTATTGCGCGCATCGGCTACCGCATTCGGGGCACGCCGAGCGATGCGATCCCCGTCGATGGGGCAATGATCGTCATCGCGAATCATGCGTGTTGGTGGGATCCGCTTTTCGTGGCGGGTGCGTTGCCACGACCGATCACGCCGATGATGACATCGGTGTTTTACGACCGCTGGTTTCTCCGCCCGATCATGGTCCACGTGTTCGAAGCCATTCGCGTCGAAGAAGCCAAAGCGCGGCGTGAAGCACCCGAACTGCGACAAGCGATTGCGGCACTCGATGCGGGAAAGTGCGTGTTGATTTTTCCCGAGGCCTATTTGCGCCGCAAGGAAGAAATCCCCCTACGGCGGTTCGGGCGTGGCATCTGGGAAATCCTGAAACAACGCCCAAACACGCCGATCGTAGCGTGCTGGATCGAAGGCGCGTGGGGCTGCCATTCGTCGTACTTCAACGGCCCGCCCGTCAAGAACAAGAAGCTCGATTTCTTGCGGCCAATCGAGGTGGCCATCTCGGAGCCATTCCAACTCGAACCGGACATTCTCGAACATCATTTGCGAACGCGAATCACGCTGATGAACCACGTTGGACAAGTGCGAACGAAGCTCGGCCTCGAGGCACTGCCACCGTTCGAGTTACCGAAGTCAGACGAGGGAGATCAATAAGCGACTTTGCCCGCATACCTTCGCTATCTTTCCCGACCGCTACAACCCGCGGATATTTCCGCTATCTACGGCATTTCGCTCAAGCTCGACTTTGCGGGGCGCGCAAACTCATCCTAATTTTCGGCATATGAGGTATCGCTCGATGCGATGACGAACTGCGTCATTCGCACGACGACAGGAGGATGCGACATGTGGAAGAAACGGGTTTTATCGGCGGTGATGTTGCTCGTGCTGGTTTGCATGGCTGGCTGCAAACACAAACGCGGTTGTTCGTCGTGCTCGTCGGCAGCACCATCGAATTACTGCCCGGATCGATAATGCGATCCTTGCGATAGAGTCCCGTTGCGAACTTGTGGCGGGACCGTTTCGATCTGCATTTTCGACGCGATCCTTTCCCCTTTGCCGATCAAACTCAATTACTCATTTTGACCGGCTTACGCCCAAAAACTGTCATCGACGATTTGGCTACGTCGCACACGTCGCGCATACTCCGTCATCGGTA
>JAYSYI010000108.1:0-21192 GCA_043727665.1 Limnoglobus sp.
GCCATGCGGTAGAACTTGTACGTGAGGCGTTCGCGTAAATCGATCGCGCTATCGAAGAGAATCCACGGCGTGCGTTCGTCCATCGGCGCGATTACGAACCGCGCTTTGACGTTCTCTTCGCGGTCGTAATTGGACGGGTGATAATCGCCCGTTTCGTCGGGGTCTTCTTCGTCTTCTGGGTCGAAAATTTGCACCTTTTTACCGCCCGATGGGCCATCGAGTTTCGGCGGTTTTCCGATGTGCGGATCTTTCTTTTTCTTACGTAGGATGTCGGCGGCCGCATGTTGGTGAAAGTATAAGTCGGCGGTATACAGTTTATGATCGGCGGCCTTGCGGAGTTCGAACATGGCGAAGTCGAGCGTCTCCGCACCGAACTTCGTTCGCAGCAATCCGTGGACGATTGCATCGCTACCCGCCACGCTAGCCGCGACGAGGTCCGCATGGAACTCGCCTTCGCGCATGACGTTCCGTCGTTGCGAACTAATCAGGTTCAGCACGCCGACTAACGTCGCACGAATCGCCCAAAGGATGCCGCCGATGCACATCCCGAATACCGCGAAGCCGCCACCCGCTTGTTTGAACCATTCGACAGATTCATCGAGCCAATCGCGACCGCCGACGATGTCGAAAATGATGCGGTAAACGACGTTGGTGTACGCTGAGACGAAACCACCTTGCGTGAAGTGGCCGAACTCGTGCGCGACGACGGCTTTGAATTCGCTGAGGTTCAGGCAGTTCACCAAACCTAGCCCGAGCAGCATGTCTTTCTTCGGCGGCACGAACAAGTTAATCAGGCTCGTCCGCGTGATAACGGCCGCGTTGACGTCTGCGGAGACGAACATTTTGCGCGGTTCATCCGCTCCCGTTTCCTCGCAAACCTGGCGAATGAACGCGAACAGCGTCGGGTGCTCGCTCTCCTTCAATTCGAGTTGCAGTTCTTTCTCGATGGCGTTCTTTTTGAAGAATCCTTTCACGAGAAACGCAAAGATGATCGCCGAGACGATCGAACCCGCAACCGCCAAGATCGACAATCGCGTTACCTGAAACGCCAACCAGATTGTCAGAAATCCTGTTACGATGACCATCGTGAAGTAGAGCAGTAAGAAGAGGAACAAACAGGCGAGCAACAACCATTCTTGCGTCACGTAGGAACGCGGATAGGCGGTGAGGTCGTCGGGCACATCCTCCGGCGACGCCGGGTACGGTAGCGTGTTCGATCGTGCCATAAATACCTCTCGGAGTCGAGCTAAAGTACGTTTGAGAAAATTATATAGCAAGCATGGACAAGGCAAACATCGCGGTTTAGGAAGCTCACCGCAATTGGATTCATGCCCAACACGAGTCTGCGGTTCAGTTCGGAAAGAGCCGGCTATTTGTCGTTGTCCGTCTGGCACGTAAAATGCACAATTACGATCTTTGACGGGTTCCATCACGATAGCACCAGAGGAATCGATTATGCCGGGCGAACTCGTCTCGCAAAGTTACTTTTACCGCACGATTGTTTCGCTGGCTGCCGAGGGCCTCACGGCTCGTTCGCGGTTAAGCCGACGATTGTTGCGGCGATTGACTTCCAATGCGCGACGCATTTCCCAGGCCCACAGTACGCTCTCGGACTTGATCGCGCGTGGCGAAAGCGTGCCCGTCGAAGCGGAGTGGTTGCTCGATAATTACTATGTGATCGACGAAGTCGTGCGGCAAATTCGCGGCCACATGCCGCAATCGTATTACAGCGAGTTGCCGATTATCCCCAACGGCCCCCACGCGGGGCTGCCGCGCGTCTACCCACTCGCGGCCGCGATTATCGGTCGCGGCGAAGGCTCGCTGGCCGAGCGGGACATCCGTTCCGCCGTCAACGAATATCAGCAAACGACAGCATTGCGCATCGGCGAGTTGTGGGCGGTACCGATCATGTTGCGGCTCGCGGTGATCGAACTGCTTCGCGGACTCGTCGATCAGATGTTGGCGACGGTTGCGGAACGCAAAGAGGCGAACGCGGCCGTAGCCACGTTACGGCGCGGCTCGCGACATCGCCTCGATAGTCGCCCGAGCGATGCGTACGCGGCATCTATTTGGGAATCGATCCGCGAAGACGGCACGACCACCGAACGCCTCGACGAATGGGCGGGGCAGCACCTCGTCGATCCGCAAACGATCTGCCATCGCGAGTTCTGTCGTCAAGCGGCGAATCAAGTGTCGATCGGCAACGCGGTGACGACGCTGCGAATCCTTGGTGTCATCGAATGGAAATCGTTTTTCGAGGAAACGAGCCTCGTCGAAGCGGTGCTGAAAACCGATCCCGATGGCGTGTATTTGAAGCAAGATTTTGCGACGCGCGATCGTTGCCGGCAAGCGGTGGAGGTGCTCTCGCGGCGGAGTCGGCGTCCGGAACTCGACGTGGCACAGGCGGCGATTGCGGCGACGTCTGTGGAAAAATCGAACGGCCACGTCGGCTATTACCTCATCGGCGAAGGGCGTGCCCAGTTCGGTCGCGTGCTCGGCGAGCGCCGCCCGATCCGACGGCGAATTCGTTCGTGGTTGCGCAGCCGACCGGGCATCGTGTTCTTCGGGCTGATCCTCGTGCTTGCGTTACTTGTGGCGGCACCCGCGTGGTTTTTGCTCGGTGCATCGTCGTGGTGGGCGATCGTTTTGGCGTCGCTCGCCATCAGCCTCGTGGCATCCGAAGCGGGCATCAGTTTCACGAACTTGGCGGTGCGGAAATTCACGTCGCCGCGCGTGTTGCCGAAGATGGAATTCAAGGAAGGCATACCGATCGAGTCGGCGACGTTCGTCGTGGTGCCGACGATGATCGGCAAGCCGGAACAAGCGCGTGGCCTCGTCGAACGGCTCGAACGCCACTATTTGTCAAACCCCGATTCGTCGCTGACATTCGCGCTGCTCATCGACTTCATGGATGCCCAATCGGAGACGATGCCGCACGATGCCGCGTGTATCGAAGCGTTGCAAAAGTGCATCGCGACCGTGAATGCAACGTACTGCGCGGCAGGGCCATCCCGGTTCCACGTGCTGCATCGTGCCCGGATATTCAATGCATCCGAAGGCTGTTGGATGGGCTGGGAGCGCAAGCGCGGGAAGCTCGACGAGTTTAACCGCGTTCTGCGCGGCCAACTCGATACGAGCTACATTCTGAGTGCCGAAGCGATTTCGGCGCTGCCGAAAGTCCGTTACGTTCTGACGCTCGATGCGGATACCGTGCTGCCGCGCGATACGGCCACGCAGATGATCGCGACGCTGTCCCACCCGCTGAACCGGCCGCGCTTGTCGCCCGACGGTCGCCGCGTGATCGGCGGTTACGCGATCCTTCAGCCGCGCGTGAGTTTCCTTTATCGCACCGGATTCCGCTCGTGGTTTGCACGGTTGTTCGCGGGGAGTGCGGGCGTCGATCCGTATTCGTCGGCCACTTCGGACACGTACATGGATCTCTTCGGCCGTGGCTCGTTCACCGGTAAGGGCCTTTACGACGTCGATGCGTTTCACGCGACGGCGGGCGAAGCGTTCCCCGAAAATGCGATCCTGAGCCACGACCTCATCGAGTCGAATTACGCGCGATGTGCCTTGGCGACGGACATCGAAGTCTTCGATGAATTCCCCTCGAAGTATCACGTGTTTGCGAATCGCGATCACCGCTGGATTCGCGGCGACTGGCAACTTCTGCCCTGGCTACGGGCAAAAGTGCCATCGCCTAAAGCCGACGGTGCCCGTTTGCCGAACGTGCTGCCGCTACTCGAACGCTGGAAGGTGATCGACAATTTACGCCGCAGCCTCGTCGCCCCGGCTTCGTTTGCACTGCTCGTGTTGGCGTGGACGGTGCTGCCGTTACCCGCGTGGGCGTGGACGCTGTTCGCGCTGTTGCCGTGGCTGGTGCCAGGCGTGTTACTGACGTTCAGTACGTTCCTGCAACTGCGTTCGCGGGTCACGTGGCGGGCGTTGCCGTCGAAGTGGCGATTCGAATTTACGAACACGTTCGGGCAAGCGTTGTTGCAAATCGCGTTCTTGCCGGAATCGGCACGGCACGCGGTCGATGCCATCGCGCGCACGCTGTTTCGGTTGGCCACGTCGAAGCGGCGGATGCTCGAATGGGAGACGGCGGCGGCCTCCGAAGCGCGCCTCGGCGAGGGCTTGAAGCAGTTCGTGCAAACGATGTGGCCAACGTCCGTGGCGTCGATCGTTATCGCGGTGACGATTGCGGCGATCGCGCCGCACAACCTGTTATTGGCCACGCCGCTTCTGGTGCTCTGGATCGCGTCGCCGCTCGTCGCGTGGTTCGTCAGCCGGACGCGAGTCGAGGTCGAAACGCCACTTACGGCTGCCGACGAAGCCGAATTGCGCCGGGTGGCACGCCTCACGTGGTCGTTTTTCGAAGCGTACGTCGGCGAGGCCGATCACTGGTTGCCACCTGATAACTTCCAAGAAACGCCGCTCGGATTGGTGGCACACCGGACATCGCCGACGAACATCGGGCTGTATCTGCTCGCGGTCGTAGCGGCGCACGACATGGAATTGGTCGAGCCGCAAGTCGTCGTCGATCGCCTGCGGAAAGCGTTCGATACGCTCGATAAACTCGAACGCCATCGTGGGCACTTTTACAACTGGTATGAGACGAACACGCTCGTCACGATGCACCCGCCGTACGTATCGACGGTGGACAGCGGCAACCTGCTCGCGTGCCTCATCGCGTTGAAACACGGGCTGATCGAACTCGCGAATACGCTGCCGAAGCAGGCTGCCGAACTGATCGCGCTCGCCAGCCGGGCCGAGGCAATGGCGACCGTCATGAACTTCGGGTTCTTGTACAACACCGACCGCGAATTGTTCACGATCGGCTTCAACGGCGCAACGGGGCGGCTCGATTCGAACCACTACGATTTGCTCGCGTCGGAGGCGTGCATCGCGAGTTTCCTTGCGGTGGCACGTGGGGAAGTGCCACGCAAACACTGGTTCCACCTCGGGCGATTGGTGACGATGAGCGCCGGCAAGATCGGCCTCGTTTCGTGGGGCGGGACGATGTTCGAATACCTGATGCCGCGGTTGCTGTTGCCCACGGCATCGGGCGTATTGCTCGATCGCGCCCAACGCACGGCGGTGGCGCGGCAGATCGAATACGGCCGCGAAATGGGTCGTCCGTGGGGCATCTCGGAGTCCGGGTTCGCGCTGCTCGATGCAGCGCAGGTCTATCAGTATCAATCGTTCGGCGTACCCGGTTTGGGCTTGAAACGCGGCCTGGATCGCGATCATGTGATCGCGCCGTACGCCACGCTGATGGCGGTCGATATCGACACACCGGCGGCGGTGAAGAACTTCGCCGCACTGAAAGCGGCCGGGGCCGAAGGGCCGTTCGGCTTCTACGAAGCGGTCGATTACAGCCCCGAACGCGCGAGCGATTCGGGCGAGCCGAAAGTCGTTCGCTCGTACATGGCGCACCATCAAGGCATGGGCTTCGTGGCGATCGTCAACCGGCTGACGGGCGGGCGGATGCGAGAGCGATTCGCGCGCGAACCGGCCGTGAAAGCGGCGGAGTTGCTGCTCGACGAACGCGTGCCATTCTCCGCGCCGGTCATCGACCCCGATGGCCCGAACGCGGATATGTCGCGGGGCGAAACGATGTTGCCGGATTACCCGATGCGCCGACGCATCACGACGCCGCATACGCCGATTCCGCGCACGCACCTGCTTTCGAATGGCCGTTACACGACGATGGTGACGAACGCGGGCGGTGGCTACAGCCGGTGCCGCGATCTCGACGTGACCCGTTGGCACGCCGACGCCACCGCCGATAGTGAAGGGCAGTTCCTTTACATTCGCGACCGTCGCAACGGCGCGACGTGGTCCGCGACATACCACCCGACCGACAAGACGCCCGACGAATACGAAGTGACGTACTCCATCGACAAAGCCGAGTTTCGGCGGCGCGATGGCGACATCGAATCGCTGTTGGAAATCACGGTCGTGCCCGATCAAGATGTGGAAGTCCGCCGCATTACGGTCATCAATCACGGCTTACGGCCGCGGATGCTCGACCTGACGAGTTACGCGGAAATCGTGCTCGCGCCCCACGCCGCGGACAACGCGCACCCCGCTTTCGGCAAGTTGTTTCTCGAAACCGAATGGCTACGCGATAGCTCGGCGATAATCTGTCGGCGACGGCCACGTTCGGTGAATCAACAGCCGGTGTATGCGATTCACAGTATGGCGTGCGAGGCACCCGGCACATTCACGTTTGAGACGTCCCGCGAAGGCTTTCTCGGGCGTCGCCGCAGTATTGGCAACCCGCAAGCGATGGATAAAGGCGTCTCGACGCTTAGCGGCACCATCGGCGCGGTCCTCGATCCGATCGTCGCGATTCGTCGCTCGGTATTACTGAAACCGTTGGAACGGGCGATCGTCGCGTTCACCACCGGCGTGGCCGCGACGCGCGAAGAAGCCGTGGCGCTCGCGGATCGGTATCACTCGATTTCCGCGATCGCTCACGCCTTCGAATTGGCATGGGCCCACGCCCGCATCGAACTGCAAGGCAGCCACTGGAAGCCCGACGATGTCCACCTGTTCCAGCGGCTCGCGGGGCACCTGCAATACGCCACTGGGCCGTTGCGGGCGGCCTCCGAAACGCTCATCGCCAACCGCCTCGGGCAGTCGGCACTCTGGGCGTTCGGCATCTCCGGCGACCTGCCGATTCTCCTGCTGCGAATGCACAGTGCGGGCGGACTGTCACACCTACGTCAGTTACTGCAAGCGGAATCGTACTGGCAAGCGAAAGGCTTCCCCGTCGATCTCGTCGTCCTGCTCGAAAACGCGGGCGGCTATCACGACGAACTTCACGATGACGTCGTGAACTTGACGCGGCAAATGGGCTTCAACGAGCGGATTAACCAGCCTGCGGGTATCTTCATCCGCAAAGGCTTTCAGATGACCGAGCCAGAACGCACGGTGCTCCTGAGTACGGCACGAGTGGTACTCGACGACCGCAGCGGGCCGGTGGCGGCGCAGGCCGATGCCGCTGTCGCACCCCGCACATTGCCCGCACGGCGAATCATGCCGATACCCGCCACCCGCTTCGAGGAACCCGCCCCGCTCAAAGATTTGAAGTACGACAACGGCTACGGCGGTTTCAGCAACGATGGCCACGATTATGTGGTGCATCCGCACAAAGTCCCGCCGATGCCGTGGTCGAACGTCATCGCGAATCCACGCGGTGGCTTCCTCGTGACCGAATCCGGTAGCGGGTACGTTTGGGCGAGCAACAGCCAGTCGAATCGCCTGACGCCGTGGAGCAACGACCCCGTTCTCGATCCACCCGGCGAAGCCATTTACGTTCACGATGAAGAAGCGGGTACGCTGTGGTGCCCGACGCCGCAACCGGTGCCAACCTTAGGCCCGATTCGCGTTCGCCACGGCCAAGGCTGGACGTCGTTCGATCGCACAGTCGAAAGCATTCACTCGGAACTCACGGTGTTCGTACCATTAAACGACCCCGTGAAAATCTCGATGCTGAAGCTCAGCAACACGAGCGCGAAAGTGAAGCGACTGGAACTCGTTTATTACGCCGAGTGGGTACTCGGCACGACACGGGAAGCGACGCTCGCGCACACCGTTTCGCGGGTCGATACGGAAACGGGCGCGATGTTCGCCGGGAACCGCTTCCACCCCGACTTCCCAAATCAGATCGCGTTTGCGGATTCGGACTTGCGGCCGCGGACCATCACCGGGGATCGCACCGAGTTCCTCGGCCGCAACGGGCGCATGGCGCAACCCGCGTCGTTTGGTCGCATCGCGCTGTCCGGGACTGTCGGCGCGGGCCTCGACCCGTGTGCGGCGATCCGTGGCAGCATCACGCTGTCGCCCGGTGAAACACGCACCATCGTGTTCGTGTTGGGCCAAGGGAACGACCCCGCCGATGCGCGTCGGATGGCCCGCGATTACCGCAGTAGCACCTCCGCGATTGCCGCGCTGAAAGCGGTGAAGGAACGCTGGGCGACACTGTGCGAGGCAGTGCAAGTTCAGACGCCCGACCCCGCGTTCGACTTACTCATGAATCGCTGGCTGATCTACCAAACCGTGTCGTGTCGGCTGTGGGGGCGGTCGGCGTTCTCGCAATCGGGGGGCGCGTACGGCTTCCGCGATCAACTCCAAGATGTTTGCGCACTCGTCCACACCAGCCCTGCGGAAGTCCGTACGCATATCCTGCGGGCGGCGCGACGGCAGTTCGTGGAAGGCGACGTGCAGCACTGGTGGCACGAACCGGCGGGCAACGGCGTCCGCACCCGCTTCAGTGACGACTTCCTTTGGCTCCCGTACACCGTGGCCGTTTACGTAGAAGCAACCGGCGACGATACAATTCTGCACGAAGTCGTGCCGTACCTCGAAGCGCCGCCACTGACACCTGAACAGCACGAAGTTTACGGCATTCCGAGCGTCTCCGATCAGACCGGCACGCTGTTCGAACACTGCGAACGCGCGATCGATCATGGCTGGCGGCTCGGCACGCACGGCTTGCCACTAATGGGCACCGGCGACTGGAATGACGGCATGAACACCGTCGGTAGCGAAGGCCGCGGCGAAAGCGTCTGGGTGGCATGGTTCCAGTGCGTCGTTCTCGAACAGTTCGCGATACTCGCCGAGCATTTCAGCGATGTCGGCACGGCGGTCCGCAGTCGGGCGAACGCGATGCAGCTTCGCGATGCGGTCGAAACGAACGCCTGGGACGGCGGTTGGTATCGGCGGGCATACTTCGACGATGGCACGCCGTTAGGTTCCGCCACGAACGACGAATGTCAGATCGACTCGCTTGCGCAGTCGTGGGCGGTCATCGCCGGTGGCCAACACGAACGCGCCGCACAAGCGATGGACGCCGTGGGTAATCGCCTCGTGAAACCCGACGATCGGCTGATCTTGCTATTCGAGCCGCCGTTCGACACTGGCCCGCTGCGTCCGGGGTACATCCGTGGCTACGTGCCCGGCGTTCGCGAAAACGGCGGCCAGTACACGCACGCCGCCGCGTGGGTCATCAAGGCACTCGCGGGGTTGGGCCGTGGCGATGCCGCACACGCCGCCTACACGCTCATCAACCCCGTGGAAATGCCCGTGGAAGTCTATCGCGGCGAGCCATACGTCGTCGCCGCCGACGTGTATTCGAAGACTCCGCACGTCGGCCGTGCGGGCTGGACGTGGTACACGGGATCGTCGTCGTGGATGTATCGCGTCGGCCTCGAAGACCTCCTCGGGTTACACCGCGAAGGCACGCGACTGCGGTTCGACCCGTGCATCCCCGCGAGTTGGCCATCGTTCAAAATGCAATATCGCTACCGCTCGACGATGTACCTCATCGAGTGCTTAAACCCGAACGGCGTGCAACGCGGAATTGCAACCGTGAGCGTGGATGGGGTTTCCGCACAAGCGACAATCGATCTCGTCGACGATGGCGGCCGCCACGAAGTGAAGATCGTTCTTGGAACGCATACCGACTAAACCAGGATTCAACCCGTAGGGCAACGCCGTGAAGGATTTCAAAATGGCGTTTTCCTATTCGTGAAATCCGGTGCTTTCTGTTGTTCGCGGAGTTGCCCGTTTAGGTGAGGATAATCCAGACATGTGTGCGCGATTTCCTGCACGTCATCGCCGTCAGTTCCTCCGTGAACCGCGCCGCCAACGACACTCCCGAGTGCATCGCCGCCTTGTGATAGTGGACGTCGCCGATTTGCGAACGCGGCGTCAGCCCGCTAATCTTACCACCATCGTGTATGATCTGGATACATGATGATTGCCTCTGCAAAAGGATTGCGAATGGCCAAGCGTACCAATATGCGTCTGTTCGCACTGCTCGCTATCCTTAGCGTAGGCCCGTTGGTTGCCGCTCCGGTGCCCAAGGAAGTCAAGAAGACCGCGATGATGGACGGTATTTGGGAGATGACGGAGCGGCACTTTAGCGGAATCCGGGATGACAGCATGTCTCCCATCCGTTGGACGATCAACGGGGAGTCGTTAGTGATCGAGCATCAGGGCAAAGACGGCTTCCGGCGGATAGCGGGATCTACGTATCGTCTTGTGAAGCCAGAGGGCGGCCTGGCGAATGCGATGGACTACGTACAAACTTCGGACGACAAAGACATCCCACCATCGATCTTTCGCAGCCTCGTCGAACTCAACGGCGACACGTTAAAAATCTGTTTGCCTAACGCCGAGCAGAATCGGCCAATCGAGTGCAAGCCATCATTGCGTGCGGCCTACTACGTGTTCAAGCGGGTGAAAGAAGAGAAGGACAATTAACCCTATCGGCAAGCGGTGCGGCGTCAGCCCACTGATCCCACCACGCCCTAATTCCCTCCGAAGCGGAGAGGGGAACCGGAACAGAACCAAAACTGAGATGACCCGAAAACACTGCCAACAGCAACTTCGCATCACTTGGGGGCAACGCCGTGAGGGGTTTCAAAATGGCGTTTTCCCATTCGTGTAATTCGTGGTGCTTTCTGCTGCTCGCGGAGTTGCCCGTTGGGGTGAGGATAATCCAGACATGTGCGCGCGATTCACGCTTTCCGATCTCGAAGATCTCGCGACGGCGTTCTCTTTACTCAGCGCGCCGGTGTTGGTACCGCGATTCAATATCGCGCCGTCGCAACAGGTTGTGGTGGTCGGCCGTAAACCCGATGGCAGTGGGCGCGGCGCGGTGCCGATGAGTTGGGGGTTCGTACCGCACTGGGCGAAGTCGCCAACGGATGGGCCGCGACCGGTGAATGCGCGGGCCGAGACGGTTCAAACGTCGGCACCGTTTCGCGATAGCTTCCGCAGCCGACGCTGCATCATCCCTGCCGATGGTTTCTTCGAGTGGTTGAAGGTCGATCGTAAGAAAGTGCCGTACCTGTTTCGCCCGCGCAACGGTGGCTACCTCGGCCTCGCGGGCATCTGGGACATCTGGCAATCGCCCACGACCGAGCCGCTTTACACTTGCGCAATTGTGACCGTTTGCGCCAACGCCACGCTCCGCCCGTATCACGATCGGATGCCCGCGATCGTAGCACCCGCCGACTACGACGCCTGGCTCGATGCCAAAACACCCGCACAGACCGCACACAATTTGCTCCGCCCCGCCGCCGATGATTACCTGCAAGTCATTTCCGTCAGTTCCGCCGTGAACCGTGCCGCCAACGACACCCCCGAGTGTATTGTCGCACTATGATTGCCTCGGGCGAACGACCTCGCCATCCCAATCGAATACGATGAAATCCGCACGTTCGCCGACGGCGAGCGTTGGCACGGGCAGACGTAGAAGTTCGCGGGTTCGCACGGCCGCCATGTCGATTGCTTCGGCGAGTGTTACGCCAGCCATGCGGACCATGTGGCCGATGCAGGTATCGGTGAACGACCCCGACCCCGCAAGGTACGGCGTGCCGGGCACCACGATCTTGCCGCTCGGCAGCACTTCCAGGTCGGTGCCCCAATCGTTGTAATGCCCCGGTGGCAGACCCGCGAGGTTACCCGCATCGCACGTGATTACGATGCGCGCGGCCGTTTTCGCGCGAACGAACGACTGCACCACAGTCGCGGGCAGATGGTGGCCATCGGTGATGAGGCTCGCGCACAAACCATCGTTCGCGAGTTGTTCCCAAATGACATTCTCGTGGCGTGGCAGTGTGGCGTGGCAGCCGTTGCCGAGGTGCGTACTCGTTGTGGCACCGGCGGTCACCGCATCGCGAATTTGCGCCCCCGTGGCGGCCGTGTGGCCAATCGCGACGACGACACCGGAAGCACAAAGCCGTTCGATGAACGCCATCGTGCCGTGGCGTTCGGGGGCGACCGTCACCATGCGAATACGCCCACCGGCGGC
This sequence comes from Limnoglobus sp., assembly GCA_043727665.1. Classification (GTDB taxonomy): domain Bacteria; phylum Planctomycetota; class Planctomycetia; order Gemmatales; family Gemmataceae; genus Limnoglobus. Next base: position 11,834 of record JAYSYI010000108.1, read on the forward strand.
GTCTTGCCAACGGCGGAATTCGTCCCAATCGGGGTCGCGTGTATGCGCCTTCGGGTGTGCGCCACGCGGGCCATCATCGCCAGAGATGTAGGGCCCTTCGAGGTGAAACACCGGCATCCGTCGGCCGAGTTCTGCATCGGCATCGAGCACCTTTGACAGCATGCGAAAGCCATTTTGCAACGTTTTAGATGAACTCGTAATCAGTGTCGGCGCAAACGCACCGATGCCGTGTTGGGCGCAAGTCTCGGCAATCGTGCGGATCGCGGTTTCGTTCAGATTCGGCGAAACGAAGCCAAAACCGTGGCAGCCATTGATTTGCGGATCGAAGAAACTCGGCGAAATGTACGGTAGTGCCGGCGAGTCGACCGCATCGGTTACGCTCGCGATTAGGCCCGCAACGACATCAATCGCGAGCGGGCGACCCGTGGCATAATGTCGCGCGAGAATCGGCATGGCAGTTTCCGGCGTTATTGATCTTCGCGCTCGAGCCGTAGGCGTTCGCCGGAAGATGTGGCTTCCTGTCGGAGCACTTGGCCCGTTGCGACGGCGACCCAGGTTTTGGCCGTCGATTTGTCTTTGTCCGAGCGATACGCGATCACCCAGCAATCGATTGGCACGCCGTTTTTTCGCGGCAGGGCTTCGGGTTGATCTTGCACTTCGGCGAGGTACGTTGCGCGTTCGGCCGATTGTGAGGCGAAGCTGGCGACGGCGTTTCCGGCCTTCTCTTTGAGAATGCCTTTACCGAGCGCGATCATGGCATCGGCGAGCGGGTTGACTTCGTGAATCGTCCAGCGTTGGCCGGGCTGGATGCCGCGCAGGCGGCTGACGGGGAGCAGCGGGTTCAGCACTTGGCCCGCCGGCACCGGTACAGGGTCGAGTGGCTGATCGATGTTGCCGATGTCCGATTTTAACGTGCAAGTCCCAACAAGTTTCCCATCGATCACGTTGCCGATCACCGACGCGGTCGCTTTCGCTTCGACGAGCACAACCGGCCCGAGGAGGAGCTTGCCGTGCATCGTGCCAGCCATCGTCTGCCCGCGCAACTCGCCCTCGCGGCCCACTCTTGCGACAATTTCCAGATCGGGAATCGAACAGCGAAAAAACTTGTCGTCGAACTGCAATCCGGTGTATTTACTGCGGAATTGAAAGGTGTTGTCGCTCTCTTCGTAACGCATCGTCGTCGTCAGCGAGCCGATGCGGTCGTCGCCGCGATAGACCGTCCAGCGAGCAGGGACAGCCTGCGTCGCTTCATCCGAAAGATCGATGAGTATCGACGGCGGCCGCGTGGCCATCCAGTACGGCCACACATCGCGGTAGCCCACGTACCCCATCGTGCCGAGCCAAAACACGATGATGCCAAAGATCGTCCATCGCGTTGGCATGTGTCACCGTGTGGGGTGCGAAAGACCCAGTGTACGACGAAGCGTCGAACCCTGGGCTTGGGGATTACTCCACTTTTTCCTTGTCGTCGAACTTCAAGTTTTCGTTCTCGACTTTGAACTCGGACTTCAAGAGCGTCACCGATTGTTCGCGGGCTTTGCGGAGCGTTTCGCTTTGCAGGCTTTGGTTGACTGCGCCGCTGAGTGGGCCGAAGTTGCTGCCGTAGATCTCCGAATAGAAGCCACCCGTGGCGCGTTCGTCGCGGTTGAGCAATACGGCCACGTAATAATTGTCCTTCGGGTTGTCGGTCATGATGAGCGTCGTGCCGAGGGGTTTGTCTTTAGCCGCGAGCAGGTCGGTCGTCATCGCTTGCGTGGGGTATTCGATTTCCTTGCGGGGCGACAGCATGAACTGTTGCACGCCGCCGCCCATTGCGTTCAATCGGCTGATCTTCGAACTGATAAACGCCACGTCTTCGACGAAGAAATACTGGGCACGCGCCAAGCTCTCTTGCGTCTTGAAATTCTCCGACACGAACGTCGTTTGCACGTCGCGGGTGACGCGATCGACCGCGCCTTGTTGCCCCATGGCCTTCTCAGCGACGAGTTTGTCATCGAGCTTCTTACGCAGGTCATCGGCACCGGCCTTTGCCAGATCGCGGGCCTTGAGGTGTCGCCAAATCGCTTCGACTTTCGCACGAATCGGCGTCAACTCGCGGGGTTCCTTCGATTCGATATCTTCGGTTCGCCAAACGAGGTACGACGGTTCGCCTTCTTTTAAACTGAAGATGTCCATGCCGCGGCCTTGTTCGGGGAATGGCTTCGGGTTGAAGAACGTCAGCGGGATCGCTGCACGTCGTCCGCTCGGGTCGGCTTCGAAGAAGAAACTCTGGCCGAATTTCAACGGCATCGTGCTCGGGTCGCGACCGCGATCGAGCTTCACCGCAAGTGGTGCCAAGCCTTCGTCGCCATCGATGGCGAACATGTCGCGGAACTCTTTCGAACCGCCAGACTTGACGCCGCGCGTCGTCAGGAACTTGTCCAAATACGTGCGGGCTTCGGATTTTTCTTTGTCCTTCTTCGCACCGAGTCGGGCGAGTTCGATCTGGAACTTGTTCACGTCTTCTTCGGCCTTCGTCCGCGTCAGTGCGGCTTGCACTTCCAGTTTGAGTTGGTTGCGAACGACGGCGAGCGGCAGGGCGTCGGGCATGCGTGCCCCGGCGACGATTGTCGTGGCGAGAATCGAGTTGCCCGCAACGGTCGGCGACGCGAACAGAGACATGAACACGCGGGCGCGTTCTTGGCGGTCGGCGGCGGCGACTTGTTCTTCGAATATCAGCGGCATCGTGAACGGACTGCTACGGGACAAGATGCTACCGGCGGCGGCAGCGGCGGCGGAAACCAAGTTCGCCGGGCGCATCACCGAGACATCAGCGGCGGCCGGTTTGCCGAACGAACTGGGGAACCAGCTATTATCCGTCGAGACGACCGAAGCGGTTTTGAACTTCGTGTAAGCGGCTTGCAGCGAAGGATCGGCGGCGGTGGCGACGACGGCGGTGGCAATCGGACCTTCGAGGCCGCCCATGCCGATCGGGTACAACCGGAAGCCGATCTCGGACAGTTTCAGCGTCTCTTCGCCGAGCGTTTTGAAGAACGGCTCATCGCCGGTCACTTCGAGCCAGCCGAGTTTCAGCTTGCGGGGTTCCTTCAGGCCGGGCTTCTCGAGCGCGGGGTTCGGCTCGTCTTTGCGATACTTGTCGAACAGCACTTGCAGTTCGGATTCGCTCGGCACGCCCTGTACTTTGTCGAGGTAGTTCGCGGTCGGTACGGTCATCACGGCGAACAGCCCAGAGTCGCACTTTTCGCGGTAGTGTTGGTACGCTTCGTACGGCGTGGCGAACGCTTGGACGGCGGGCGAACCGGACTTGCCGACCACTGGCCCGAGTACGACGGTCATTGCGGTTCGTACGCGGAATTCGTCGGCGAGTGCGGCCATTAAAATTTCGCGACTGAAGCCGCTGCGGTTCGCTTGGAAGCCCTTTTCGATATCGACGAAGTCTGCATTCTTCAGGCGGCCGGAGAACTCCTTTTGCAGCATTTCCGGCACTTCGCCCGGTGCAATCGTGATGCCGAGCTTGTCGGCTTTTCGCAACCAGAGTTCGAATTCGAGGCGTTCGCTGTTCGACTTGGTGTTCGGCAAATTAGAGAAGTAACCGTAACTGCCCATCGTGGCCGCGCCGCTGTCTAGGTCCATCAGCGACATCGCGGCTTGGGCAAGCGTTTTGTCTTCGTTACCCGCCGTGCTGCCGTCGTTCAGGAGTTTGCTGAACGAGGCACGCAGATCGCTGATGGAACGCTGCTGGAACTGCGAGACCATATTCCGATCGATGTTCGGGTTGCTCTGAATGAACTGCATAATCTGCGGGTCGATGTACGCGGTTTGCCGTGTGCTCAGGAGTTTCTGGAAGGCTTCCTTGGAGGCGACACTCGTACGGGCGATTCCTTCTCGGATCGATTCCGCGAGATTGTTCGTGGCGGCCCCGTTCGCTTGTTGCATAAATTGGTTGGCCATTGCCCGCCCTTCATCGTGGCGATACAAATCGGAGTCCATGAACTTCCGACCGTCGATGGTGGCGACGATAGCCTTCCCAGTGCTTTGCTGACTTTTGAGCCATTGGGGCAGCCAATGGAACAAGTCGCCCTGTCCGACTTGGAAGACGAACATCACCATAATGAACGCAGTCAGCACGGCGAAGAACGATTTTTGGTTTCGTCGGAAGATATCGAACGGATTGTAAGCCATTGTCCAGCCTCGAGTTGCGTCGGGGTCGCCGTTATTCGGCGGGGTCGTATGTCTTGACGGGGTTCGTAAGCATGTAATAAGTGTGAGGTCTGTTCCGCCCTCACCGCAGCACTCCGATTGTATGACTTTCGCGGGTCGCAACAACCGCAACAGGGAGTTTCTAACGGTGCCTACCCCACGCAAGAAGCCGACCACCGATGCAGACGCATCGGTTCCGAAGAAGGCTCCAGCGAAGCCCCGCAAGGCGGCTGCGAAGAAGCCAGCCACCAAAGCCGCGACGTCCGAAACCGGCGTCGAAACGGCGGCAGCACGCCGTCAGCGAGCACCCGTGCCGACCGGCGGCAACACCGATCCCGGCCCCGCTACGGGTCGCAAGTACGACCTCGTCATCGTCGAATCGCCCGCCAAAGGGAAGACGATCAACAAATACCTCGGCAACAGCTACAAGGTGCTCGCCAGCTACGGCCATGTCCGCGACTTGGCCACCAATAAGAAGGGTATCACTGGCGAAGAGATCGCCGGCATCCGCATCGACGACAAATGGAAACTGCGCTACGTCGTCGACGCCGGAAGCAAGAACAAAAAGAACCGCAAAGGCCGACGCACCCAACGCGACATTCTGGACGAACTCCAGGCCGCTGCGTCGAAGGCGAACCGCGTTCTCCTCGCCAGTGACCCGGACCGCGAAGGCGAGTCGATCGCATGGCACATCGCCGACGAACTCAAACTCAACCCGGCGACGACGTTCCGCATTCGCTTCAACGAAATTACGAAGACCGCCATCCAGCAGGCGCTGACGCAGATCGAACAGATCGACATGGACCGCGTTCGGGCGCAAGAAGCCCGCCGAGCGATGGACCGTGTCGTCGGATTCCCACTGTCGAATCTGCTTTCGGACAAGGTCACGCACGGCCTCAGCGCCGGCCGCGTACAGTCGGTCGCCGTCAAAGTGATCGTCGATCGCGAGGCGGAAATTGCCGCGTTCCGCACTGAAGAATACTGGAATATCACCGCGCTGCTCGCGCCGCAAAACAGCGGCATCAAGTGGAAATCCGACCCGCTCAAGAGCAAGATTTTCGCGAAGAAGAAGGGCGAGAAAGCCGAAGCCGAAGTCGTCAAAAAACCGTTGCCCGGCGCGGCCGCCGAAGCGGAGGGTGACGTCGAACCCGACGAAGCCGACGTGGCGACGCCCGGCGATGACGTACCGGTGACAGCCGCCCCCGCAAAGATGGGGCTACCGAACCCGCCCGATGGTTCGTTCCTGTCCGAACTGGCGAAGTGGAACGGCAAAGATCCCGTCGTGACGAGCGAGGCCGAAGCCGACGCGATTGCGAACGCGCTGAAGGGCGTGCCGTACATCATTTCGAAGATCGAACAGAAGGACCAAACGCAACGCCCGCGGCCGCCGTTCACCACGAGCACGCTGCAACAAGACGCGAACATCCGCCTGCGATTCACGACGAAACGCACGATGGATGCCGCCCAAAGGCTGTACGAAGGCGTCGCGCTCGCCGGAGAGGGCCAGGTCGCGCTGATTACCTACATGCGTACCGATAGTACGCGGGTTTCTGCGGAGGCACTGACCGCCGTACGCACGCATATTCAAGCGGCTTACGGCGATAAATACCTGCCCGCGAAACCGAACTTTTACTCGTCGGGCAAGAGCGCACAGGAAGCCCACGAAGCGGTTCGACCAACCGATTCGACGATGACGCCCCAACGGGCGCAAACGCTCGGGTTGGGGGGCGATCAACTGCGGTTGTACACGCTGATTTACAACCGATTCGTGGCGAGTCAGATGACGAACGCGCTGTTCGCCGTCACCCGCGTCGAGATCACGGCGGGGCCGGGGTTGTTCCGCGCTACGGGGCGGATTCTGAAGTTCGATGGTTACCGCAAAGTGTTGCCACCGGGCAAGCAAGAAGACACCGAACTGCCGAACCTCGCCGAGAAGCAGACGCTCGAAGCGCTCGATTTATACGAGTCGCAGCACTTTACGCAACCACCGCCACGGTTCAACGAAGCCTCGTTGGTGAAGAAACTCGAAGAAGAAGGCATCGGCCGTCCGAGTACCTATTCGAGCATCATCCAGACGATCCAGGACCGCGGCTACGTCGAACAGAAGGAACGCCGGTTCTATGCCACGGGCATCGGCATTGTCGTCACGAAGTTGCTCGTCGAGCACTTCCCCGCGGTCATGGATCTGAAGTTCACGAGCCACTTCGAGGAAGAACTCGACGAGATCGAAACGGGCAAGTGCAAGTATGAAGACGTCCTCACCGAATTCTGGGGGCCGTTCTCGAAGAGCCTGGCACTCGCTAAGGAGAAAATGCCGGTCCAGAAGGCCGTCGAAACGGGCGAGAAGTGCCCCGATTGCGGTAAGCCACTCATCACGCTCATCAGCCGCAAGACGAAACGGCCATTCACGGGGTGTAGCGGGTACCGCGATGAATCGGCGTGCCGTTACATCAAGCCGGGCGAGGGCGAAGAAGCGCGACCGAAGCCCGAACTGACCGACATTGCCTGCCCGAAATGTGGCAAGTTCATGTTCAAGCGCGTCGGCAAGACCGGGCCGTTCCTCGGCTGTAGCGGTTACCCCGAGTGCAAGACAACGATGAACTTCGACGCACAAGGCAAGCCCGTGTTGTCGTCGGTCGAAACCGATTACAAGTGCGAGAAGTGCGGCAAACCGATGGCGAAGAAGGAAGGCAGCCGCGGGCCGTTCCTCGGCTGCACCGGCTACCCGAAGTGCAAGAACATCGTCGACATCGACGCGAGCGGCAACCCCGTTAAACCGGTGGACATCGGCGTGAAGTGCGAGAAGTGCCAAAGCCCGATGACGATCAAGAAGGGGCCACGCGGGCCATTCCTCGCCTGTAGCGCGTACCCGAAGTGCCGCAACTCCAAGAACCTCACCGATGAGATGAAGGAGCAATTCAAGGAGTTCATCCCGAAACCGGCACCGAAGAAGGAGATGCCGAACGTCGAGATCCCCGACCTGTGCGGCGAGTGCGGCGGCGCGATGCGATTGCAGAAGTCCCGCTTCGGCGGACGCTACTTCCTCGGCTGCTTGAACTACCCGAAGTGCAAAGGTACCGGCAAAGTCTCGCCCGAACTCGACGAAAAGATCAAACTCGTCGAAGCCGCCGCAATGGCTGCAACGGCCACGCCAGTCGAGGCGTGATTTTCACGTGCTTCCGCACCGGCAACGACTGGTTTTTGAGGGTATTTGCTCCTTCCCATGGCATCATCATGGGAGGAGCTGCAACTATTGGCATCGTGCCAGCCCGTTGCGCAGGTGCGCATCCATTTCGTAATTCAACCGTACGTTCCCGTTCGACTTGACCGCTTTTGCTAGATACTGTATGACCCCAAACACCATTGCGCGGCACCTGCCCGTGTTGCCGCTCGAAACGCTGACTTTGCTCGATCCGAAGCCCGGCGAGACATGGGTCGATTGCACGACGGGCGTGGGCGGCCATGCGAAAATGATTGCTGAGCGGATCGCGCCGAATGGCCATCTGTTCGGGCTGGATCAGGACGATGCGATGCTCGCGCTCGCGGCGGTGACGCTGCAAGGGTTGCCGTTCACGCTGATTCGTGCGAACTTCGATCAGCTCGATGATGTACTGAAGAATGCGGGGCTGGGTGCAGTCGATGGCGTGCTCGCCGACCTCGGGTTTTGTTCGGATCAGATGGATGACCCGACGCGCGGGTTCAGCTTTCAGCACGATGGGCCGCTCGATATGCGGCTCGACCGCAACGGCGGCCAGACGGCGGCGGACTTGGTGAATCGCCTCAGCGAAGGCGGGCTGGCGGACTTGATATTCGAGTACGGCGAAGAACGACATAGCCGTAAGATCGCGCGGCGGATCGTCGAACGACGGCAAACGCAACCGTTCGCTACGACAGCCGATCTTGCCGACGTGGTGAAACATAGCGTACCGTGGGGGACGGATACGCGGCGAATCCACCCGGCGACGCGGACATTCCAGGCATTGCGGGTGGCGGTGAACGACGAACTCAGCGCGCTGGACCGCCTGTTGGCGATCTTGCCGAAAGTCGTGAAATCGGGTGGCCGCGTCGGGTTGATTAGCTTCCATTCGCTGGAAGATCGCCGCGTGAAGATGGCGTTTCGCGGGCAACCGGTGTGGCAACCGGTGAACAAGAAGCCAGTGGAAGCGACCGATGTGGAATCGGCACGAAACCCACGATCTCGCAGCGCAAAGTTGCGGGTGGCGATCCGAACGTAAGTCAACATAAGGTGTTCACGGATGAGCGACCTCAACACACTCGGTTTCGACCCCATTTCGTTGCCCGTGCTACCGGCAATGAAGCCGCTCGCGGAACCATCGTACGGTTCGACGTTGCTTCCGCCGTTGCCGAAACCGGCGACGCCCGTGCAGGCCCCGCTGTTGGCCCCCGCGCCACAATTGCCGCCGTCAATGCCGAGCATGAAGCCATTGCCACCCACCCCACCGAGCATCAAACAGACGCCGCCGAGCGAGCCAGCAAAACCGCCGGTGTCGTCGTCGTACGCTTGGCTACCCGAGTTCGTGCGATCGTTGTTAAAGCCCACGCGCCAGAAGGGCGTTATCACCACGGGGCTAGTGAGTTTGGCCGTCGGCGCAGGCGTGTTACGCATGGTTTGGCCACCGCCCGTGCCAAACCGAGCCGTCGCCGAAGTGCAAGTCGCCGAGCCGGTCAAAGCCGAAGCCCCACTCCCCGCCGTGCCGATCGCGCCGCTACTGACAACGACGATTCCCACGATCGCCGTCCCGCAGTTCGACTTCAACGTGACAGCGCCAACGGAGACAACGACACCAACGTTCGAGTTGCCGAAAATAACGCTCGATTCGCCGAAGATTGACGCGAACGAAAAGCCGCCGCAGCAAGTCTGGATTGATCCGAAAGGATTGATCGCACAGTGGCTGCCCTTGCCGATGACAAAAGAGTTGCAACAGAAGCTGTCGGCGTGGATCCCGGAGATGCGAATCCCGGACCCGGATCGGCCGACGCGAGCACCGATACTCACGCTCGTCAGCGCATCGGAGCCAGTCGCCTCGCCGGTAATCACAGCGCCAACGATCCCGACACTCGATGTGCCGAAGCTCGAAGTACCGATGCTCGTGCTGACCGGCGTCACGCCGCCAACGCCCACGGCACCCGTGTTGACA
>JAYSYI010000109.1:0-6972 GCA_043727665.1 Limnoglobus sp.
TGTCGTCGCTACCGGGTTCGGCGGGCGGCATTTCACCGGGTTTGCCGAAGTCCGATTCCGGAATCGCGGCGATCGTCGCCTTCTTGTCCGCGTCGGCTAACAGTTGATATTTACCCGTCTGGACATCGTAGCGGCCCCAATACTTGCGCGAGTGCGTGTTGTAGTAGTACACGTACCGAGGCTGGTGCGGCAGATACACCGCGTAGTGCGAATGGTAGCTGCGATACGTCGCCGAGTAATACGTGTACGTGCGATAGCCATATCCGTGGCTGGTCGAGTAGGAGTAGGTCGAATACATGCCTGCCGAGGCAGGTGCGCTCGTCAGCCAGATTCCGCACGTCAGAGCCGTCAACACCACCGCATGATTGAGCCGAAACATCGGATCGCCCTCAGAAAACATTGCGTTCACATCGGACCAGTTCCGCATGAACGCACACACAACGCGAGCACTTCGCCGTTCTGACAACAATTCGGAAAATTGCACAAATGGACTTCGCGAAAACCGAAAAAACGCATCCAAGACCTGTTTAAGAGTGCCCGCGATTCGAACTTACGTCGATTCCGACGATGAGAATTCCGACTCCGCGAGCGCTTACATAGAATAAACGCCACCTACACTGATGAGGAATGTGACCGATGGCGTTGCCGATGATTCCCGACTGGCTGAAGCTCCGCGATGGATCGCTCAACCTGGGCCTAGGTGCCCAAACGGTGGTGGTGATCCTGAACGGACAGCCACAGTATCGTCTCGATGCCCGCCCCGCCGGTGGGCAGTTCATGTGTGCCATCACGCAAACCACGAACGGCAAGCGGTTCGACGCCAATGCGAAGTTTGCCACCCTCGATGCCGCTCTCGTCGGCGGCCTCGATCAACTCCGCGAATCGCTCGGCTGGTAGACGCTTATGGCATCCGAAACCGATTACTTCCTGTCGCTTCGCCCGGTTTACCCGTGGTCGGTCTACCCGTTCGGCGTGCCTGCGCTGTGCATCGTGGCGGCGATCATCATCGGGCTGACACTCTGGGCCTACTTGCGTCATCCGTCGGCATCGCGGCCCCGCATCGCGGTCGTGCTCGCACTTCGCTTGCTGGCATTGGCCATCGCATTACTCACGACATTGCGGCCCAGCCTGGGAATCCAGGAAGATCCGAAGCTACCTTCGACGCTACTGGTCGGCATCGACCTTTCCGAAAGCATGAGCATCAAGGACGAATTCAACAGCCAAACACGCATCGCAGCGGTGCATACGATCCTGGAAAAGTGCGTGCCATTGTTCGAGGAACTGCATGCCGAGCAGAACGTGAACGTATCTCTGTACGCCGTCGGTCGCCCAGACTTCAACGAAGCGCTTCACAAATACGAACCAGCGGCCCCAGCGGATATCAAACGCTCAGATTACGGCAGTTACTTCAATCGCACGTTCGACAAATGGCAGACCGAACGGTTCGTACGCGGCCATTTGCTCATCGGCGACGGCGCGGACAATGGCACAACGTACGCTGCGATTGCGGAGGCCGCACGTTGGCGTGCGATCTGCCCGATTCACACCTTTAGCGTCGGTTCGACGACGACCCCGCCAAACGCCCGCGACATCGCCATCACCGCCGTGGCCGCCGACCCGACGCCCGTTCCCGTCAAAAACGATGTGACGATTAAAGTGCTGGTGAACGCCTTCGGCTTCCAGAACGCCCGCGTACCAGTGCGCGTGTCATTCGACGACAAACAAGTCGCACTCGAAGAGTTTACGTTGACGAAAGTCGTTGGAAACGAAGTCTCGATCACGGTCAAAGCACCAGAAAAACCCGGCGAAGTGAAAGTCCGCGTCGAGATTCCCATCGACAAAGTCCCCGGCGATGTCGCACCGGCGAACAACGTCGTCGAGACGTACATGACCGTGACGAAAGAGGGCGTGCGCGTGTTGCTCGTCGATCGGCTACGGATCGAAAACACGCTGCTACGGGACGTCTTGCGGTCGGAGAAACGCTTCGATGTCGCGGAAGTCTTGCGGCAGGGCGACGACCCCGGAACCGCCGAAGAACGCGAGTTCTTCGACTTCGACACGCGCAGTTACGACGTGATTATTCTCGGGAACATCTCCGCGAAGCAATTGCAGGCGATCGACCCGAAACTGGCAAAGCGGATTCGCGATCAGGTCGTGAACAAGGGTGCGGGGTTGCTGCTGATGGGTGGCGATGCCTCGTTCGCGGGGAACCCAGATCGCCCGCTCGATGGCGGCTGGAAAGGTTCGGCGATCGAAGAGATTTTACCCGTATCGCTGGACAAGTTCCCGGCGGGCGTGAACGACGACATTTTCCGTGGCGAAAACAAACGATTTCAGACAGTGCCAACCGATAAGGGGCTCGATTTCCTGATGAAAGTGGCCCCGAACCGCGAGAACGCCCGCGAACTGTGGGATCGCCTCAACGGCTCGACGCCCGGCGTGCCAACGAACCGGATGACTGCGATTGCGAAACTCGGCGAACCGCGCGTCGGTTCGACCGTGTACGCTGTCGCCGCCGACGGTCGCGATGCGGTGATTAGCGGGCAGGTGATTAGCAAGCTGAAACCGCCGTACCTTATGGTCGGCTGGCAGTTCGATGGCGGCAACAAGGGCCGCGTGATGGCGTTTGCGGGGTACGACACGTTTCTTTGGAAGCCGTTCGGAATGCGGAATTTGCCGCGAACCCGCGATGGCATCGAGATTCACGCGCAGTTCTGGCGTCGCCTCGTGTTGTGGCTGGCGCACCAGGAAGAGGAAGAAGGCGCAGCCTTCGCCCGCCCCGCGTATCGCCGCCTGCCAGTGCAAGGGCAGCAGTCGATCAAGCTTGGGTTGCGTGGCGCGGGTGGTGCCGATGCGCTCGACCCGAAGTTCGAAGTCCGCGTCATCGCACCCGGCCAGAAGCCCGAAGAAGCCCCGGTGCGGCCGATTGTTGCCGATGCCGCAGGTGGCAGCAAAGTGCTGTTCGACCCGCAATTACCCGGCGAATACATCGTGACGCTGAAAGCGATCGGCAAAGATGGCACGGGCAAGGAAGTCAAAGGCGACGCGACGGCACGGTTCCTGGCGTATGCGGAAACGTCCGACGAACTGCTGCGCTCTGCCGCCGACCACGATTACCTCGATAAACTGGCGAAAGCGGGCGGCGGGAAAGCGTTTCGCCTCGAAGACCTGCCAACGTTCCTGAAGGAACTCAAAACGCAGAAACCCGAAGGCGTGAAGCCGAAGCCACGCTTCCTGCCCGACTGGCGACGCAACCACTCGCACGGCTTCCTGACGGGCTGGCTGATCGCGTTCGCGATCCTCCTCGGCATCGAATGGGGCCTCCGCCGCATGTGGGGAATGGTGTAAACGAGCCTATCCGCCCGGCATAATCGCCCGCAGGCGGCCGATGGCCCACGGGAGTAACAGGCCTTCTTGCCAACGGCGGACGGCTTTCGCGCCGAGTATGGCAACGTGCCGGGGCAGGTATTGCAAACGCTGGCGGCCGCGTACATTTCGCCAAAATACGCGCTCTTCGTTCCGCGATTGTTGCTCGATGCACTTGCGGTTCGGCGATTGCCCGTACGACGCGGACACGCAGTGCCAGACTATCGATCGGGGTTCGTAAACGATCTCATGACCGGCATTTCGAATGCGGTGCGAGAGATCGACATCTTCGAAATACGCGACGAAATCTTCGGGGAAACCACCAGTTTCGAGCAACACATCCCTACGGTAGAACCCCGCCGTCGCGGAGACGCCCCAGACGGGGCTGGGTTGCCAATACGCGGAAGTGGCATCCCAAATCGTGCCGTCGCCTCGCTTTTGGGCGAACCCGCCGTAGTCGTAAATATCGCCTGTACTATCGATTCGCGGTGATAGTCCTGCTTCGCGACGATGCGGTTCGTTCTTCAAAACGAGTGGCGCAACGGCTGCGATTTGAGTGTCTTCGAACGCAACTAACGCGAATTCGGCCCACCCGGCACACACTTCGGCATCATCGTTGAGGAGTTCGACAATGGTGCCCGTCGCGGCGCGAATTCCGGCATTGGCGGCTGCGCAGAAGCCTTGCGATCGCGCGTGTCGCACGACTTCCACACCGGGAAACGTGGCCGCCACGCGGCTGACAATGGCATCGCGCGAGCCATCATCGACGACGATGACTTGCGTGCCGCCAGGCATTTCGCGAACGACTGAAGTGAGGCAAAGACGCAGTAAATCGGTACGACGATACGACGGGATCACAATGGAAAGCGATGGGAGCATCATACCGTCGTCCGGTCGTCTTGTGCGGCGGCGATTTCGGAGAGGTAGCTGGCGGCGTGTCGGACGCGCAGATCGGCAGCGGCGGTGTTGCCATTCAACACGTTGCCGACGAGTTGCCGTAGTTCGCGGTAACAGTCGGCGGCGACGGCATCGCCACGTTGTCTCGCGAACGTGCCGCGAAGCCGCGATTCGAGTTTCACGATGCGGGCCAGAAGGCGCACCTGCCAACGAGGCCAATGTTTTGTGGCGTACGTAATGAGTGCGTGGCGTGTCATCAACCGCAACGGGGCAGGGACGTTGCGGGCGTGGAGCGGCCAGTGGTGTGTGACGCTCAGCGAGGGTTCGTACCAGACCGACCAACCGGCTTCGGTGGCGCGATGGCAGAAATCGACGTCTTCGTAGTACAAAAAGAAGCGTTCGTCTAACCCGCGCAGTTGCTCGAAACAGCTGCTGCGCAAGAGCATACAGCCACCCGTCACCCATTCGACGCGCTGGCGCTCGTTGCCATTTTGATGTCGGCACTTCCGCCGCGATCGGGGAAGCGCGAGGCGTGCGGCGGTTCCGAGGAAGGTCGGGAACGTGCCTGCCGAGGCTTGCAACGTGCCATCGCGATTGTGCAGTTTCAGCCCGATCACGCCCGCGTTGGCGTCGATTTGCGGGTAGCGTTCCATCACCTGTAGGAGATCGTCGAGGAAGCCATCGGCGACGGTGACATCGGGGTTGAGCAAAAGCATCCAGTCGCCATTGGCGATGCTCGCCCCTTTGTTGACGGCGGTGGCAAACCCGGTGTTGCGATCGAATTCGTGCAGCCGAACTCCCGATAGTTTACGCAGCTTGTTTGCAACGTTCTGCACGGGCGAGTCGTTGTCAACGACGACGACTTCGGCGACACCATCGCGGCTGGCGATGCTGCGGCGGAGTTGTTTTGTAAGGCGTGCGGTGTTCTTCCACTGGCAGAAATTGACAATCACTACCGTCAGTTTCGGTTGGGAAACTGATACCGGTGTGGCCGCGCGGCGAAGCAATCGACGGGTTTCCGTCTGCGACGATCCGCCATCGGGCGGGACTGCCAACGCCATACGGGTTCCTTCCCAGTGGCACAATCGCTTGGAGGTTGCCACTTTGCGGACTATACGCCAACGCGCAGCGCCGACGCAAGCGGAACCTGTTGCCTACGCGGGGAAGTGTCAATCGTGGCCGAGCGATTCCCAGGTTTGAATCGCCCATTCGCGGTCGGATTCGTTGGAAATGTAGACGTTGCATGTGGCGAGGTGGCCCTCGGCGGCGACGACACCGCAGACGCGCCAACCGGCGCGGCCGTCTTCCGCGTACGGGCCGAAAACGGCGTCTCCCACGACGCTGCCGTTCTGCAATCGTGGCAGCGCTTCGCCGGTCGGCAGGTTGTTTCGTCCTGCGGCCACGGCATCGCGTGCGGAGTATACTGTACCCATTGCCACTTCGCGGAACCAGATTGTTCGCGTGTCGTTCCAGGCGGTCCAGGTCGTGCCGTCTTCGTTTCGGCTGATCGCGAAACTGCCGGGGATTTCGACGTGCCAACCGCCACTGAGCGGCACGCTAATCGGCGAACGCCGATAGCCGATCTCGGCCGCCGATTGCCCTTTCGCTTTCTGCGCGATCTCGGCTTTGAGCTCGTCGGACACTGGCTCTACGGTAAACTTTAACGCGTCATTTTCAATCGCGGCTACGACCGCCGCCCACTCGATCCACGGCAAATCCGCTTTCGAATCTAGCGAATGCGCGTTTGCCAAGTCCGATGCGATCTGATCGACGAGTTCGCCTTCGATATCGGTTAACGGTGCCCGCCACGGGAAATCGAGCCAAAGATCGGTGAGTGCGCGGCGTGCGAAGAACGTCGCGTTCAGGTCGGGTTCCCACCACGGGAAGAACTCGATGCCACTATCGGGGTCCGCACTCACTTTGCGGAGCCATTCGACGGGCTTCGGGCCGAGCGGCGTCAGCACCGGCCCGGCGTGGCGGAACTTCGGCTGGCGTGGCATCCCGATCGCGTAAATACCCGCAGCCGACGGTCCATCATGCAGGGCCGTTGTGCAGGTGGTGGCGAGCCAGTGCAAAAAGTGGCGTTCGAGGCGACCGCGATCTTCGGATGCGAAGTAGCGTGCGGGATCGTGGTTCGCGTCGGGTTCGTCCCAATCGAATTCGAAGTCCGCGGCAATCTGCTTGAACAGCGCACAGACGTGCGCATGATAGCCTGGCCCGGCAGGCGAAGTGCGCGTCGTCGCTTTAACTTTGCCCGATCCGCCGATGCGGATTTCGACGGGTTCGGCCACGGGGTGCAGCAGCACCTGCAAGAGCGGTTTGTCTTCGGCATCGCGCACGAGTCGCGTGTCGAGGACGGCATCGCCGACGGCTTCGAACCAGACGGCGGCCCGCGCCAGCCAGTCGCGTGCTTCGGTCAGGGTCACGCGGTGTTCGGGTCGCAGGTGCCCAACGAGCGATAGTCCAACGGCCATGTCGGTTTCTCTCCGTGTAAATACCACAGATTAGGAAACGCCCCGACAACCGTTTCGACAAGTGCGAGAGAGGAAATCACGCGGCACATCTTCGTTTACGCGGGCGATTCGACGCCATCGGAAACTGCGATTTGCTCGTTGCTCCGCGCGATGAACGACTCGATGACCGCCCGCACTTCTTTGGACGCAAGGACTTCCTTGATTCGCGAAAGGAACGATTCCTGGTCCGAAGCAA
>JAYSYI010000110.1:0-2240 GCA_043727665.1 Limnoglobus sp.
TCGGCGTGAATCCGCACCGCATCATCGATCGTGTCGTACGCCAATACCGCCAGGATCGGCTCGAAGGTTGCATCGCGGCGCGACGGTTGATCGACTGAGGGTTCGATGAGAATCGAAAGGCCGTTCGCAGGAAGTGCCCGAAGTGCATCCACAAACGCATCGAACAACGGCAGCGCGACGATGGCACGCCGCACGGCCATGCAGGTTCGCCCCTTGTTGAGCGTCGCGCCAAACCATGCGGCCCGCGCGGCGAATAGCACGTCGGCATCGGGCAAGACGATCATCGCATCGCACCCCGAAAGTTCGAGCGCAGACGGTATCAATCGTTCGCCGAGCCTGGTCGCGATTTTTCGCCCAACCGGTTCCGAACCGGTGAAGTGCAGGAAATCGATATCGGCTTCGAGAAGTGTCTCGCCGCCATCGCGAGTGGCAGGCAGCAACACGAACAATTCCGCTGGGAAGCCCGCTCGCAGAAACAATTCATGCAGCAACGTCGCCATCTTCGGGGTGCGTTCGCTCGGCTTCCAGATCACTGCATTTCCGGCAACGAGTGCGTGAAGGATCGGCACCGCGTTCAAAAAGATCGGGTAGTTCCATGTGCCGAGGATGCCCACGATGCCACGCGGTCGCCGATGCACAACATCCCGGCAGCCGAGTAACCACAACGGCCGTCCGGATATGCGCCGCGGTGCCAAAATCCGCGCAGATTCATTTTCGAGAAAGCGACACGCCGCCGCCGTGGGCAGCACATCGGTGGCGATCATCTCATATGGAATCCGCTCGACTTCCGCACACGCGACCGCCGTGAGTTCATCGCGCGATTCAACGAGCAAATAGCGCAACTCGCGAACGAACCGCAGCCGTTCGCGAAGCGGCGTATTGGACCACGCCGGTAGCGATTCACGACAATTGTTAGTGATCGCTGTGTATGGTGGATTCATGGAGATAGAATAGGACTCCCGATAGACTTCACTCAGCAGAGTGATACTTTTTCAAATGCGACAACGCATCAATTCTCTTCTTCTTCTGGTAGCCGCAGGTCTTTAGCCTCGCGGGGGCAAATACCCTTAAAAACCAGTCGTGGCGAGTCTTCGAGACGCGACGCAAGAAGCCACAACGCCATGGGTGCGGCCCCCACCCATGGTACCACCATGGGCTACGTGAGCGATCCTTTCAGGACCGAAGAACTCCGCGCCGACCCTGAAGGGGTCGCTCTCTCAGCCCATTGTGAAACTATGGGTCGTGGGGGCATACCCTCGAAAACCAGTCCTGGCGAGTCTTCGAGACGCGACGCGATTCGTTATTTACCATCGCGGTTGAAGCGGATCTGGCAGCCACGAGCGATGGTTTCGGCTTTCTCAACTGGTTTTCCAGTAGTAATCGCAAGCAGGGCGGCTTCGATGTGATTGACTTTCGCTTCCTCGGCGTTGGTTTTGTCATCGAACGCGCCCATGTAGACGATCTTGCGTTCCTTGTTCAAAACGAAAAATTCGGGTGTGTAAGTTGCACCGTACGCCTTCGCGATTTCTTGCGAGGGATCGTAGAGGTATGCGTATGGCAGCTTCTTCTTTTCGGCGCGTTCCTTCATTTTCGGCAGTTGATCGACTTTGATCGTATTCACGTTAACGGCGACCACGGCGATTTTGCTGTCTGGCCCCGCGTGTTTCTTCGCGAACGCGATGATGCGATCTTCGTAATCGACCGCAATCAAACAGCTGTTGCAAGTGAAGACGACCACGACCGCGTCTTTGTCTTTGAGGTCGGCCAGAGCGTGCAATTGGCCATCGGTGCCTTCGAGGTCTTTCCACACCGGTGCGGCATCGCCGATGCTGCGTTTCTTGTTAAATTCGCCTGCCGTTAGCGTGGCCGTTGCCAGCAATGCTAAGGCGAGCGTGCGGAGAATCTGCGAACGAATCATGATCGGACCCCGTGCGGTTCTGCGTTCCCTCCGCAATTCTACCGCAATCCTGTTGAACTTACGATGCGTGCGCGAGATATTAACACTCTCTCTTCTGGAGGATTTATGTCGCTCATCGTTCGCATTCTTTTTGCTGTCGCGGTTGCCTTCACTCCGTCGCCGTCGTTCGCGCAAGACGCCAAGCCGGCGGAGCTCGAACAGGTGTTCGTCGACGCGCTCGGCAGCGCGAAAATGCTCTCGAAAGGCGAATATAAAGCGGTTCGCTCGGTGATGTCCGCGTACTTCGAGAAGAAGTACGATGCCGACATTCGCGCGGGTTTCG
>JAYSYI010000111.1:0-2239 GCA_043727665.1 Limnoglobus sp.
GAGTGTCGGCTGGAACTCGAACGCCGCGATAACGGATGATTCCCGATGTTACTGCGAATTCTCGAACCGGAAGTGATGGACACGCCCGAAGACGCCCGCGATTACGATGCGATGGACCACTCCGCGGTGAACCAGGCGTTCGTCGCGGATTTTTTGTTGGCGTTTCCGATCGGATTCGGATCGATTCTCGATGTCGGAACCGGCACCGCACGCATCCCCATCGAAATCGCGAAACAATCGCCGCTCATGCGAATCGTGGCTATCGATCTCGCCGAAGAAATGTTGATTGTCGCCCGTAAAAACATTGTCGACGCAGGGTTCGGGGAACGCATTCGCATCGAGTTGGCAAACGGCCGCAATCTTCAGTACGCGGATGACACTTTCTCAGCCGTCGTTTCGAATAGTATCATCCACCATATCCCGGAGCCGTTCGATTGCCTCGCGGAGATCGTTCGGGTTTGCCGCCCTGATGGATGCCTGTTCGTTCGCGATCTGTTTCGGCCAAAGTCATTGGATGAACTACAGCATCTCGTTCGAACTTACGCCGCCGGTGCGAATCCCCAACAACGGCAACTCTTTTCGCAATCGCTCCACGCCGCCCTGACGCTCGAGGAAATGCAAGAACTCGTAGGCCGCCTCGGCTTCGGAGCCGAGTGCGTGCAACAAACGAGCGATCGCCATTGGACGTTCAGTACGCGGAAATCGTAGTGGCACCCGTGTCGTTGGCCCGCGTCACAATTGGCTCGGAAAGATGTGCGAATTGCGACTTCGCGCGCTCGCATAATCTCGCCGCGTCTGCGTCATTTTCCGCGAACGCGAACACCGTTGGCCCCCACGACGATTGACCGACGCCCGCGTATCCCCAATCTCGTACGGTTTGAATCACGTCGCTGATTGCGGCACTGGCGTAGGTGCCACCCTGATCGCGGGCGAATGGCTCGCCGGCCACGCGGTTGAACTCGGAGATCGTCCGCGAGAACGCGTCGAAATCGTTCGCACGAAGTGCGGTGTGCACATGCTCTGCGAGCGAATGCAATCGCTCGGTTGTCGCTTGCACTTCACGGACACTACGGTGTCGCTGGAAGGCGGATCGTTCGCGGTCGCCGTGCCAATTTGAAGACTCTTGCGATGGCAGCAATACGATCAGCCAGTTCGCGGGGAACGTCAGCCTCTCGTGGATTGTCGGCAGATCGCAATCGTGCAATTTCCCTTCGTCGAACAAGAATCCGCCCGACTCGAAACCGTGGACGCCGATACCCGAACGCTGACCGCGGCCGACGAGATGCGCCAATTCGCAGTACGGCAATTCGAGATGAAGTGCGGTGCAGTTGGCGCGGGCGACCGCCATACCGAGCGCGGTACCAACGCCGAGGCCGATATGCTCGGATGGGCTTTCGGCCCAGAGCGAAAGGCGTTCGACCCGCTCGCGATACTCGGGCCGCTGGATCGCAATCGATTGCAGGAACGCGTTGGCCCGTGCGTGGGCATTTCCGCCACTTCGGCTGCCGATTTCCACCACCACGTTTGGCTCGTCGATCATGACACCGAGGCCGCCGAACTTGCGAACGGGGCGACCATCGGGCCAATGGTCGAAGCCAGCAATCGGAACGTGCAGCAACCCAAAATGGAGGCGGCAGGGCGCGACGATGCGAACCATCATGATCCGACCCTCGCGGTACGAAACGCGAGCCAGCGCTGTTCCAGAAATCGCATCGCTTCGTCCTCTGCGGATGCTCCCGTTTTATCGACGATGATGCGAAACTTCGCGAACTCGCTCGTAATCTCCTCTGCTGGCAGCAAGTGAAACCGCGTCGCGAGGATCGCCGCTTCAACGATGGCATGTTTCGCACGATTGAAGCCGAGGAACTCGCGCAGGCTATGTTTCGCGACGATCTCCGCGTGGATTTTTACCCGTTGCTCGCTGTCGTCGATCGTGCGAACGACGAACTCAAACGCGCGGCACGCATCCTGCAAAATGAACCCCGCCACTTTACTCGCTGCGAATGACGGTGGGATGTCAGCGACTGCACCGACTGCGGCGTAAGCGATTAATCGTGCATCGTCGGTGGTGTGGAAAACGCCTTCGCGGTGCCGGACGAGGTTGCGATACGTCTGGGAAGTGGGAAACGGCCGTAGCAGGAACGACTGCAAGTTCGCGTCGAAGATTGGCCCCATCGGCGCGAGGTGGACGTTCCCGGTTTCGCCGGTCGTGGTAACGAGGCCTTCGAGGATCATAGTG
>JAYSYI010000112.1:0-6937 GCA_043727665.1 Limnoglobus sp.
CGACCATGTAGTAATAGCCGAAGTTATTGCCGGACAATCGCGTTTGTGCGTGATCGGCACCGAGGAGTTTCGTCCGTTCCCGATAGACGACTTCCGCAATTGGAATCGCGTCGTCTATCCGATTCGCGGCACGGTAGGCACCGGCCAGTGCCCCCATCGTGGTCAACGATTCCTTGTGCGTCGCACCCAAGGTTCGCACGCGAATGTCGCGTGTCGCTTCGAGGAGCGGGATCGCGAGGTGGTGTTGCTTTTTACCGAGATACGCCGCGCCCAGATTGTTCATGATCGAGTTCGTCGTTGTGTGCTCGTCGCCCAGCAGCGTTTTCGCCAGTGGTAATGCCTCTTCAAAAATCTCGATCGCGTCCTTCAGTTGTCGAGTTTTGAGGAGTTGGCAACCGACGTTATTCATCGAACTCATCGTCGTGGGGTGATCGTTACCGACCGTCACGCGGCGTTGTTTCAGGACTTCACGGTGGATCGCGAGCGATTCGGTATGCTTCTCATCGTCGTCCAGGGCTTGTGCGTAGTTGTTCATCGCAGTCAAGGTTTTTGCGTGCGTTGGCCCGTACAGTTTCAATCGCCCCGCCATCACTTCGCTCAGCAAATCCATTGCCGGTTTCGATTGATCCTGCATCAGAAAAACCAGCCCGAGTTCCATTTTTATCGTCAGCGTATCATCGCTATCAGGGCCGAACTTGTCCGCGTACTGCGGGAGAATTGCTTCTGCCATTGTTCGCGCTTCGACGAGCCGGCTGGTGTTGTACAGCAGCTGAACCATGACCGACTGACACATGAGTTGCAAGTTGACGTCCGGCACCGTTTGTTGGGCCAACAATTCGATGGCGCGGAGGTAATGTTTTTCCGAATCGGGGAATCGCCGCAACTCGAACCACGTTTGACCGAGCGCAATTCGCGCTTTGATTTCCGCTGTGGGCCGATCCGCGAAGACGCGATCGATCTGCGCCTCCGCCACCGTCAGTGCCTCCGCGAGTGTGACCGACCGGCCGAGACCTTGTTTCGTAAGTGCCGGACGCGATGCGGCGAGGACGTGATCGACCAGAAATTTATTGAAGGCGTTCGCGTCGGCTTCGGCGGCGACCGCACGGTTCCGGTCTTTCACTGCACGATCTTCTGCATTCGTCGCGTGCTGCTCGGCGAGCGTCGCAGCCGTCGCTCGCTGGCTCGCTTGCGTTTCGGCTTGCATCGCGCGTAGCATTTGCCACGTCGTGCCGATCACACCGGCTAACAGTGCGAGAAACACGAACGCCGAACCGGTTGCCGCCGCACGATTCCGCCGCAGGAATTTCTGCCAGCGATATCGTCGGCTCGGTGGTGCGGCGTGTACGGCCTCGTCGGCCAGTAAACGGCCGATGTCATTTGCGAATGCGGCCGCCGATTCGTAGCGTCGTGCGGGGTCTTTCTCCAGTGCCTTGAACGTGATCCAGTCGAGTTCATCGCGTATCCGCCGCGAGGGGAATGCAATCGTGGCGATACTACTCGGCCGCGGTGGGTCGACTTCGCGTATCAACGTCATCGTGTCGCGCATCGACATCGTATGCTTCCGGATCGCGGCGGTCGGCGTGTCTCCGGTTATGAGTTCGTAAAGCAGCACCCCCAGCGAAAACAGATCGCTCCGCGTGTCGATGCCATCGGTTGCGAGCCACGTCTGTTCCGGACTCATGTATTCAAGCGTTCCGACGAGTAACCCCTGTTCGGTATGTCGCTCGACACAGGGGTCGATCGCTCGTGCCACGCCAAAGTCGATCACTTTCGGCACAAATTGATCGTCTTGTTGGACGACTATATAGCACGTTCGAAGGTTTGATGTCGCGATGAATGATCCCCTTCTGGTGCGCGTGCTGAATCGCATGGCAGACCTGTTGAAACAGCAATAATCGCGTTCGCAGATCGACATCGTGCGACTCCGCAAACTTCGTGAAGGTCGTACCGCGTAAGAGTTCCATCACGATGAACGGGCGGTCGTCCGCACTGACGCCCGCATCGAACACTTTTGCGATGTTGGGATGGTCCATCCTCGCAAGGGTTTCGCGTTCCGTCACGAAGCGAGCGCGAAGTGTCGGCGAGTCGAAACCGACCTGTAGCAACTTCACCGCGACTTCAACATTGAGCCGCGGATGGCTGGCGCGATAGACCTGGCCCATACCCCCGCGACCGACTTCTTCAAGCAAAATGAAATCGGCGACCCGACGGGGCATCGCTGCCGGTGCGTTCCCCGCGGCCGTCCCATTCTGCATCGCAGCAGAAACGGCGCGATCGAGTGCAGATGGTCTCGGTGCGAAGACTCGCTCGTGGCGAATATCGGGAAAGAGAGTTTTGTTTTTCGACACAACTTCGATTCGCGATAGACAGGTTTCGCAAGTGCCGAGGTGGGAATCGACGTTCGCAGCCACGGCGTCGTCGAGATCGCCTGCCGCGTAACGGATCAGCGTTTCATCGAGCGGGCATTGGGCAACGATCATGGCACATTCCCCTGGTTCACGCGATCGGCAGAATCCCCGCGAATGATGGGTCGTCGACGACCCCGAGATCGGTCAACTCCTGGCGTAGTCGTTTCAGAATGCGGAACCTCGCCTGATGGACCGCATTCGCTGCCATTCCCAAATCGATCGCGACATCGCGAGCCGATTGATCGAGTACGACGGTTCGCCAAAACGCCTGCCACGTGTGCGGTTCAAAATCGACTCGAATCCGTTCGATCGCCCGTTCGATCATCGTCGGCGGTTCTGTAGTAGCGTCTTCCGGCATCTCCATGTCGGGCAGATTGTTCAAGGCGATTTGGGCGTTCGTACCACCGGCCGCAACGACGGAATCGTGGCGGCGGCGAACCAAATCCAGAATCTTGTTTCTCGTGATCGTCCAGAGCCAGCCACGAAACGTACTGGAATCGTTGTCGTGGTGGAAGCATTCGAGATTCGTATTGACGCTCATCCACACGTCCTGAACGATATCGGCTGTGTCTTCATCTTGAAGCCCGAATCGCTTCGTTCAGAGGAAGATCGAACTGCTGTACAGTTGCACCAATCGCCGCCACGCGACGGGATCTTGCCCCTTCGCCATCCTCAGCAATGTCAGGGATGTCTGCTCGTTATTAGTGGATAACCTTTCGTTCATGCCGCTATCGTATCAAGTTCGAGTGGTGAGTGGCGAATCCCTTTCGGACGGTCGTCACTCACCACTTTCCTGCTATCCCACGAAGACGCCACCATTGAAGCCACTGATCGAATCGAACTCGAATTGCGCCGGTGGGGTGCCACTCGCGGTGATGGTCTTGCCGAGGTAGCCCGTCACGCGGCTACCGGCCCCGCACCCGAACCAACGACGAGGTCGGCATTCGTGTCGCCGTCGAGGTCTTTGACTGCCACGCGAATGCCACCGCGACTGTTGACATCGCCGCCGAAGAAGTTCGCGAGATTCACGTATTCGTTGTTGAGTAGCGCCTTGCCATCGAAGGCTAGCACACGCGGCCCGCCTCCGGGTCCGCCGCCCGCGATCAAGTCCGCGAAGCCATCGCTGTTGATGTCGCCCGCGGTGACGAAGATGCCGTTTCGGAGTGCTTGTTCGAACGCGAAAAAGTCGCCGAAAATTTTCACCGGTGTCGTCGCCAGCGACTTACCATCGAAGCCTGCGACTCGTGGCCCGCCACCGAAACCGGCGACCACGATGAGATCTGCGACGCCATCGCCGGTCATGTCCGCGATGGCCGAACGTGCGCCACCACGGAAATTCGTGTCGTCGATCCCGAAGAACGCGGTCAGTTTCGGGAACCCAGCCGCTCCGCTGTAAATGTCCACACGCGGTCCGCCACCCTCATCGGGGGTGATGGCGAGATCCGGGATGCCATCGCCGGTGACATCACCTGCGGAGACGTAAACGCCCCCAACGAACGAGGCTTCGAACGGCGCAACATCGAACAATACCGCTTGCGATTTGCCATCCAAAATCACGACGCGCGTCGCGATCCCCGGCCCGGTGCCAAGGATGAGGTCGGCGACACCATCGTTGTTGAAGTCTGCGGTGGCGGTGCGAACGCCACCGGTGAAACCAGCGAATGGGGTGACGGTGAACCGCACCGATTTGTCCGGGTTGAACAGCGTCGCGCTGCCACCACCCGCATCGGCCCCCACTGCAAATTGCGGGAAGCCGACGAGAACCGCAGGAGGTCGGCTGATCGTGACTTGGAACGTGTCGGTCGCGATCGCGCCTTCTGAATCCCGGACGGTGAGTAAAAGGATCGCGGTCCCGAACTGCCCCGCTACCGGCGTGAAGGTTACGGTTCGGTTCGCTCCCGTGCCGCCGATAACGACATTGTTTATGAGCGTCGTGTTGTTCGATTGGGCCGTCACAACGAGGCCATCGGCAGTGGTTTCGACATCGCCCACGGTGAACGCGATCGGCCCGATGGTACTACCGTTGCTCGTTTGATTTGACACGTCGCTAATCGTCGGCGGTGTGTTCAATGTTGGTGGCGGTGGCGGTGGCGGCACTGTCGGATCGACTGTCACTGTGAAGGTATCCGTGGCGGTGTTACCGTTGCCGTCTTGCACCGTGAGGGTGATCGTGGCTGTGCCACTTTGACCGGTGATCGGCGTCACGAGCACCGTACGATTCGCTCCACTACCACCGACAATCACGCTCGAAATCAAAGTCGAATTGTTAGTCTGGCCCGTGACGATTAAACTGCCGACGGGCGTTTCGATGTCGTTGACCGTGAACGCGAGCGGCCCAACTGCGGCTCCGTTCGTCAACTGATTCGCCACATCGCCGATGCTCGGTGGTGTATTCAGCGGCGGCGGCGGAGGCGGCGGTGGGGAAATCCCATCGGCCACCGTCACCTGATACTGCGAAGACGAAGAACCGTCGTCGTCCGTCACCGTGACAGTCGCCGTGAACGTGCCGGCTTTGCTGAACGTATGTGTGCGATCCGGGAACGCACCGGTGATGTTCTGCTGGAACGGAACGACCGGGCTGCCATCGTTCCAATCTACGCTCACGGTCCACGGCGCATCGGCACCGGGATCGCTGAAACTGCCGAACTGGAACGTCTGCGCGATGCCGGTTGTGGCCGTCTGGTTGTTCGCTTTGCTGACGACGGGGAGCACGTTGCCGACCGTCACGGCGAACGTCGCAACATTGGACGTGCCATCGGCATCGGTCGCAGTGATCTTTGCCGTGAAAGGGCCGTCCTGGGCATACGTGTGAAACTGTTTGCCGAGCGTACCGAAGGCGGCCTGCGCGAATTTCGTGTCCGCAGTGCCATCGCCCCAATTGACCGTGAGGCTGTAATTCCCGGAATTATTGACATCCGACAAGTTGCCGAGACTAAACGCAACCGAAGCGCCTTCGCTGGAAGTTTGCGTGCTCGGTGCCGTGAGTAGTGGCGGCGTGGCGGGCGGGCTGATCGTCACGTTGAAGGTGTCGGTCGCCGTCGCGCCGTTGAGGTCCGTGACGGTGAGCGTAATCGTGGCCGTGCCGAACTGTCCGTTCGCGGGTGTCAGCGTTACGGTACGGTTGCCATCGGTGCCACCCAGTGCGAGGCTGCCGGTGGGGAACAGAGTGGCGTTCGACGACTTCGCGCTGATGGCCAGGTTCGCCAGAGCCGTCTCGGCGTCGGCGATGATGAACGCCACCGGGCCGATCGGAATATTGACGAGCGCCGATTGATTGCCGACATCGCTGATCGTCGGCGGCGTGTTGACGATGGCCAGTGGCTCGCTGTAAAGGAAGTCGTCGAAAACGACGACATCACTCGCAACAAAATCAGTCGTACCAATCGATGCATCGCCTGCCTTCAGCACGACTTTTGCAATCCGCTCGCCTTGCGTAAAGTTCACGCCGAGGAACGAGAGGCCGTTGTTGGCCACTTGCGGCCGGAAGGCACCGAAACTTTTCCCGGCTGCGTCGAAGTATTCGATACTCGTCGTTCCAGAATCCACATCGACGAACACGGCCCCGAAGCCGCTCACCGTCGCGGGGATCGTCGTGCCCGGCACGAAGAATTTGACCTCATAAGCGTTATCGCCGAGCGTCGTGAACAGCCGCTGGGCAGAGAACGGCTGGAAGATGCTGGGGTACTGCGCGTTCAGGTTGCCAAACTCGACGGGCGTACTCGTCGGGTTCGCGGCGTTGGCACTCACCTGGAAACCCGTGCCCGTGGAACCGGCGGCGAACGAAAACACCACCCCGCGCGGCGAGGTGATATTGAAGAAATCGGCGGGCAGATTGTTCGGTGCGGACTTCGTATCAGGAACGCCGTCCCAGTTAATCTCGCGGCGGCCATTGGCAAACGAACCGATCTGGTTCGGATTCAACGTGCCGAGGTCGGTGCGGAAGGCATCGACCGCCGCCTGAATCGATACAGGGTCCGCACCGGCCGAAGTGCGAATGGTCGCAGGAACGACGGCAATGCGATAGTCTTCGACTTCGCCATCGGGAAACTGACCGTCCGACGACATGAGGCTACCCTGGCTGCTGACGCGAAACCGGGCAACGGTCGTCCCAATTTTCGCATCGGCCGGAACTGCGAATCAAATTTCGTTGTGTTGGTTGGTCTGAATTTGACCGTTTGAAGACTCGCCGCCGTCGAGGAAGTCGCCGTCCCCGTTCCAGTCGAAAAAGGCATTCAGCAGCGACACCGCGACGCCTCCATTCGGATCGGTCAAACTGAACCGAATCTTGGTAGACCCGCCCGCCGTGAACTGTCCGATGAACGTCACGCCGTCGTCGTCGGTGGCTGAATCCGCATTCGCGGACGGTTGACCATCGGCTTCCGTGTTCCGCGTCGTTCCGAGGAACGGGCCGACCGCCGTGTGGCGTGCGCCGTTTTTCGCCAGCGTTGTGCCGAAGCTATCGGGAGCATCGCCGAAATCGAGGATCGGCGTAATCGGCTGCGGCTCGCCGTAGATAAAGTCGTCCATCG
>JAYSYI010000113.1:0-6911 GCA_043727665.1 Limnoglobus sp.
GCCGTGATACCCAAAGGGCCATACGTGCTGGCGTACGTCATCGGGGCGTAACATCGGCGATTCGGACGTAATAGGAGTCATACATGCTATACTACTCGCTGATTCTCTCCGGCATCATGCTCTTGGTGGTCAACCATGCGAAGACACCGAATGGGCGAATCATTCGTGCGGTTAGTTTCCTACCCCTATTCTGTTGGCTCATCTTTTCGATGGCGTACATCGTGAATGTGACATTGGTGCTCATCGTAGTCTGTATCGCGGGGGTACTCGATTGGGAGCCGAAGCGAGTGCGAATTCGCACGGTTCTCGTCACCATCGTTTCGTATCTCGGCTACTTTTCGTATGAAGTGTTCGATCTTCAACAAACACGAAGTTTGCACTCTTCTGTTTCTTTAACTGAACGCCTCATGTATGAAAATCATATCGATGGTGTGAAACGTACTGCACCGTTCTTGAACCTCTTGACTATTACCAAAATGACGAGTTGGGACAAGGCCTATGCAAAGGTCACACAAGACGATTTGACGAACGAACGGATTTTGCGAAATTTAGAGAAACTTCATACGAATTCAGTCAATTGGTTCGTGCGAAGTCCCAGATTTGGCGTCGGTCGGATGCTCGATGGCGAACGTGGCTTGCCACTTCTCAAGATGGGCGACGTACCGACACTCAATATGCCACTCTCCGAACTGGGCATACAGAATTCACAAGAGTTGCATAAAGCCAAACCGATTGCCGATGGGACATCGTTCCACGAATTACACAAAGGCAGCGTGCTGGATTTCATCAATCCCAATGGCTGGGGCTACTTTCGCGATCTGCGTCAAGTATATGCCTTCAAACCGCATGGCCTGTCGCAATTCCCCGATACGCGGCAGCCGACATGGAAAGTCCGTCGCATCGAACTCGTCAGCTTGCTGAAAGGCCACGAACCGGGGGTGTATCTTTCCGATCACCTTCCGAATATGTCCGAACTGGCCGACGCCAAAACCCGGCCACTCGATGCATTCGAACGAGAATCGCTTGCACAACTGCGCGACGGCGAAGACCTCTTACAGCAACCGGCCGGCACCCAAATGCGATTGTTCGGCGCAATCCGCGCAGGCGAAAAATGCCTCAAATGCCACGAAGTCCAACGCGGCGAACTCCTCGGCGCATTCACCTACGAATTGAATTCCTGGCCAAAAGATCCTTCGTGATGCGCGTTCAATCGGTACTCCTCGCTAGCGTGTTTTGAAGCTGCGGTTTCCTGTTTTGGTTCGTTTATCCGCGACGCGTAGGCTTTGCGTAGCGGAGCGCGTAGACTTCACCCATCACCAGACTATCGCTGAATATGGGTGACGCGCACGCGCTCCGCTACGAGGACTCCGCGTCGCGGCTAATTCGCATTCGATACAAGCTATTTCACGTCACCTGGGGGTGCTTCCCAGAGGAGGTTAAGTTGCGATTGACGGTGTTTTGGGTCATCCCGGTTTTGGCACTTTAGTTTTGGATAGTCGCATCATTTCGATGTGAGAATTCTCGCCATCGAAACCGTGGCGAGCCTGGTTTTCGGGCCTGAAGGGTCCGTTCCTAAAGCCCAGGTCGGAGCGAGCGAAGCGAGCGTAGGCCTGGGTAGGCAGACCAGAAAACGCCTCCGTCCTGAAAGGACGGTTCAGGCGGGATCGGCCCGAACGGTCCCTTCAGGACCGAAAACGGTTTGCCCATGCTTTCCCAGGCCTCCACTCGCTTCGCTCGCTCCGACCTGGGCTGGTTGAACGGTCCCTTCAGGACCGAAAACCGGCTCCTCTCCGTAATCGAGAGGTAACTGAAATCGGATGATCGGTTTCGCGAAAATTCGAAGAAAAGCCCAACTTCACGTCGTCTGGTGCCCCGCGACTTCAAAACCAGCGCGTCGGGTTAACGGGAATGGTAACGTCTCATTTCCGGCCGCGATGCCATTTTCGGCCTACTCGCGTCGTGCAGTGTCGCGTAACTCGCCGGCGAGGAACACTGAGCCGGCGATGCAAATGAGGTCGTCGGTACCGGCTTCGGCGAAGGTGGCTTCCCATGCGGCGGTCGCGTTTTGATAGACGGGTGGCCGCATTTCGGGCGCGATCTTTGTCAGTACTTCGACGAGTTTCTCCGGTGGCACGCAGCGCGGGTTGTTGCCGTATTTCGTGAGTACTATCTGGTCGAATTCCTTCGCGAGCACTTCTAGAATCGCTTCGTAATTTTTGTCCGACGACACCGCAATCAGCACCGTACGCCGCTTCGCGTGGGGGAACGCAACACGCAGGGTTTTCGCGAGTGCTTCCGCTGAGGGCACGTTGTGGGCGCAATCGACAATCACCGTTGGCCACAATCGCACGACTTCGATTCGTGCGGGCCAATCGACGTTCGCGAAGCCGTGCGCGACGGCGGTATCGGGGATCGTCAGGCCGCACGATTGCAACCGCTCGACGACGCCAATCGCGATGGCCGCATTCGCCGCCTGATGTTCCCCGAGCAGTTTCAGCGCGAACGCCGGATACGATCGCGCCGGTGTCACGACGCTCACATACGTGCCTTCGTAAAGGTAGTGAATGTCGCGTTCGAGTTGCATAATGCGGCTTGCGTTCTCGGCGGCGACTTTGCGAATCACGGCCAGCGGCGCGGGTTGTGTCACCCCACTGACAGTCGGGATGTTCGGCTTCAAAATCCCCGCTTTCTGGAAGGCAATTTCTTCGAGCGTCTCCCCGAGTTGGGCCGTGTGATCCAAACCGATTGAGGTAATAACCGTGACGAGTGGCGTGCAGACGTTCGTCGAATCGAAGCGCCCGCCCAGGCCGACTTCGACGATGGCAATATCGACGTTGCGGTAGAGGAAATGCTGGAAACCGATTGCCGTGGCGATCTCGAAGAATGTCGACGCGGGGTCGATCCGCGGCGCGAGTTCGGTCATGCGGGCCGCGAGTTCGGCTTCGCTGATCGGCACGCCGTCTACCTGTATGCGTTCTTCGACGCGAACGAGGTGCGGCGACGTGAACAAGCCGACGCGATACCCGGCGGCTCGCAGTGTCGCCGCGAGCATCGCCGCGACGCTCCCCTTGCCCTTCGTTCCCGTAATATGCACGATGCGCAGGCGGTTCTGCGGGTCGCCGAGGTTCGAGAGTAGCGCGCGCATCCGCTCGAGTTTGAGGTCCGTCGGCGTCGCCGAGCGCACTTCAAAATTCATCCGACCGTACCAGAATGCGATGGCTTCGTCGTAGGTCATGCGGCGCATTGAGTGCAACGGAAAAAGCGAGCGGCACGCCATTCGTGCCGCTCGCTTCTGTTGTACCTCATCGCCGCGCCGGGACTACTGTTGAACGGGCATACAGACCTGTTCGAGCAATTTTTCGCATTTGTCCTGGATCGAATCGGCGAGGTTCGGCAGCGGTGCGCCTTCTTGCAACGACTCGCGGACGGCGGCGAGCCAGCGCGGGAAACTGTAAAGCATCGCGAACGCATCGAGCGTGACGGCTTCGAGGCGGGCGTGGTGGCCCTTCTTTTCGGCCTCCGTCCACAGCGTTTTGCTCTTCCCGGAGATCGTCAAATCGTCTTCGGGTCGCAGGAGAATCAGGTGATCGACGACGATCGGCCTTGCGTCCATCACGCTCAGTTTCACTTCGAGATCTTTCGGCTTGCCCGCCCCCTTCGCCATGAACAGGCCGATGCCGACCTTCCACGGTTGGCCGTCTTTGCACGCCCAGTGCGCGAGCGTGATGAGGCCGTACGTCGGGTGTTCGCCGTACGACCATTCGGGCACGACGTGTTGCAACCGCCACGGGCCGACCTTCACTCCGTGTTCGTGGCATGTGGCCAGGAACAGGCCGAGGCCCGCTTGCAGTTCGCGCGTCGCCCCGGTCAGCGAACCTTCGGGTTCGAGTTTGCGCCGGGCTGCACGAAATTCTTGGTCCCACATGTCCGCGAGTGCCGCACTGGAGAACGTCGAACGGCTCGGTTGCGGTGGCAAAATCTTCGGCGCGATCACATTCTGCACGCCGTGGTCGGAGATAATATCGACCGACTTAAACGTCACCGCCATCGGCTCCGGATCGTGCCCGAGCAAAGCATCGACGCGCGATTTCGTATCCGCCGTCGAAAGCGCGCCGGGGATCGGGTTCAGCGACACCGCCGCATAACCGAACGGTCGCTCCGGCAGTAGGGGAACGATCGCGTCGTCGTCGCCGTTCTCGTCGATCGTCATGCGGGCGATATTGTCGAACGACTCCACCGGCATCGCGTTCGATTCCGTCGTCTCGTACACGACGTGATCGTACAGGTGGCGGAACTGTTGTAGCATGTCCCGCAGCGTCGGTTCGGACTTTGCGATGCGGGTAATATGTTCGTCGGTGAACGGGTAAATGTCGGACATCGCATCCGAATCGGGCATCGTTTCGAGCACGGGTTGCATCCGCGCTTCGACGACACAACGCACCAGTGGCGCGGGTGGCGCTTCGAGGCGGAGCGCCTTGACGGTGCCGTGACCGGGTACGTGTACGGGGTTGTTCAAGCGGTCTTGAATGTACCCATCGAGCGATGGCACGAAGCGGTTCCACAGGCCGCGTTCGGCGAAGATCAGGAAGCAGACGCCATCGAGTTGGTGCATCACTTGGACGATGCCCGCGAAGAACGCCTCGGCGATGCGGTGGCAGTCATCGGTCCGACGTGCGAGCAACAAATCTTCGAGCTGATCGAACGCCACCACGACAGGGATTTTCAACCCGCGCAGCACGTCCATCATCACTTTGAACAGCGCGAGCACGAGATCCTGCCGCCCCGGTTTCACGTTGAAATCGAGTTCGGCGAACCCGTACGTGAGGAAGTTCGCGAGGTCCGATTCGTCCTTGAGCAGCACTGCTTTCGCGAAGCCGGCGAAGATCGCGCGGCGCATCAGGCCCGCCGTGTTTCGCGGTTCGGTTTTCTGCACGTAGGCGACCATCAGGTCGAACGCCCTCGTCGGTGACAGCCCGGCGTCAGTCAGCGATTGCAACACCGTCGTCGGTGCGCGGCCAAAGTCCGACGCACCGGAAAGCTGGTCGGCGAGCCAGTCTGCGCGCTCGTTGGCTTGCGTGTGCCCGATGCCGAGGCGGCGTGCCCAACGGCCGATGCCGGGCGGCGGGAACAGTTCGACTTTTTCGTCGCTACTGAGGTCGCGAATCGCGAGGCCGAGCAACCGGCGCACGAGGCTATCGCCGATGTAATCGAGAGGGCGACTGCCCTTCTGCCGACCGCCACCGAGCAACGTGTCGATGATCTGGAACAGCATATATTCCAGGAAATCGGTCTCTTTTTGGAACACGCCAGGGTTCACGAGCAGTTGCCACTGCCCGCCCGCCCCATGCTTGATGCTGTGCAGCAAGTGCGTTTTCCCCGCCCCTTTGTTGCCCAAAATCGGGACGACTTCCGAGTGCGTGTTCGGGTCGTGCCGATACAGATCGATGATGCTGTGCAGCAGGTCACGCTCCGCCGCGAATAGCTCTGCCACGTGATACCGCGCGCACACATCGTCGTCCGGGTTGCGTGCGAAGTAATTGCGGAAGGGATTCCCGGCCCGGCGCAGTTGTTCGCGGGTGCGGTCCGTCAGAGGGCGAGTCCCCGTCAAAGTTGCCGTCATCGTAGCCTCCTTGCTAAGTCATCCGTGAAGCGAATCATCCCGTCCGCGTGCTGGCGTAGTACGCGACATTATGCGAAACTAACAGTGCGTAACCCGGCTCCGGCACCGCGTACAACGGCCCCGTCCACGGGTGTAAATCGACCCGGCCCGCCGCGTGCATCGTCCGAAGCACATCGTGAAACGCACCGACGCTCAGGTCCGGCTCGCCACACGATACCCCACGGTAAAGCTCCGGCAACGGACAGTCGCGCGCCGCCCCAATCGATGCCGCCCAGTCGAGTAAATGCGTCCGAATTCGGGCCGCCAAATCGCGAGAGTTCGACGCAACGACCACGTGCGGCGAACCCGGCAACACCGCCGCGACGACCGCTTTCAGACCGGCGATTTCATCGGCCATCCGGCGTGCGGTCGTCAGCAGTTGTTCCACCTGTTCTTGTCGCGATTCCAGTACGCGAACGAAGTCTTCGAGCACCTGTTTCGGGCTGACTTGTTCGCGTAAATACGCCATGCCCGTTTCGGTAATCGTGCAAATCTGCCGACCTTTGCCATCGACGAATCGTTCGTTCAGCAAGCGGTCATCGAGACATCGTTTGGCAGCCGGTTTCGCAACCGTTGTCGCCGGAAACAACCCCGCATCGGACTTCCCCGCAAACAGCGGCAAGCCGTCGCGCTCCGAAGCCGCCCGCGTCAGCGCATCGACGATCAACTGTGTCAGTTTGTCGGCCATGGATGGAATCTATCCCGAACGCGACAGGCAACGCAAGACGAAGTCGTAAACGGGCTAGAAGTGGAACGGCTCAACCGCGTTGGCTGATAAATTCGCCCGATGGCACTCATTGTCTCAACTGATACGACTGACCTTTGTAAGCCTGGGGACACAGAAGTCGGCTACACGAGACGGAAGGGTTACAGGAAATTTTTTCTCTGAGTACTTTTGTACTCTTTGCGGTTACTGTTTTACTGCCCGACAATTTGCGGTAGGGAATCGCCGTCTCGACTCTCCCCGTTGCAGCGATACGTTTTTGGTATGTCTATGGTTTCCCACGGAGAGACTCCCGATGCGGAAGTTGCTGTTTGCCGCGTTACTTACGATTGTTACCATGAATTCGCCAACCCGTGCCGCCGAGAACCGGCCGATGACCGTCGAGGATCTGTTTCTGTTTCAGCGCGTCGCCGACCCGCAGATTTCGCCCGACGGCAAGACCGTTGCGTATCAGGTAACCGAAGTCGATTTCGATGCGAATAAATCGCAAACGCACATCTGGCTGGCCGCCACCGATGGCAAGACGCC
>JAYSYI010000114.1:0-2222 GCA_043727665.1 Limnoglobus sp.
CGGGCAGTATGCGGTTCGCGAATTCGCGGAACGCATGTTCGAGCAACTCGCGGGGTGGCAGAATCAAGAACGTGGCCATTTTGCGGCTCCGCGTAGGTCGAATGGGCTGATGCGAAATGAGTATCGGCCCGCAAACGAACGCGAAACGGGCCGGAAATGCGCGAGTTTCCAGTCGAGTAGCCACGACAAGCCATACGAGCCGCAAGGCCGTCACAGGCGGTCGCTTCTTGGAAAAAATTGGAATAAAGACAGGAAATGGATTCATGCTCCTATTTGGACAACTTTTGTCTTCTGGCCATTCGTGTGCCGCTGACCAGACCCCATCCCATGGTATCACCATGGGCTACATGAGCGGTCCCTTCAGGACCGAAAACAAAACCCGACGCTGGAGGTGTCGCTCTATCAGCCCATGGTGATACCATGGGACGTGCGAATACTCTCGAAAACCAGTCGTGGCGAGTCTTCGAGACGCGATCCGCCACGATGCCAACGGCTGCAACCGACGTTGTCTGCTAAACACCGAGTTTTTTCACGAGAACTTGCGAACGCCGGTTGTTCCGGTCGTACAACTCGCGACGGGTGGGTGGCAGGTCGTCGGGCGTACCGAGCCGAAATCCGCCCTTCTGAATGAAGTAATTGATCGCCTGCGTGGACAGACAAAAGAGCTCCGCGAACCCTTTCGTACGGGCCGTGTTCTCGATGAACGCGATGAGCTTTCCGCCGATGCCTTTGTTTTCGTAGCGATTATCGACGTAAACGGATGCGAGTTCGGCTTTGCCCACATCGGGGTACGTATGCAGGGCTGCACATGCGACGGGGTTGCGATCGACCTCGAATACGAAGTAATCGCCGATCTGCCGTTCGATGTCGCTACGCGTCCGCTTGACGAGTTCCGCCGCCTGAATGCCTTGTTGAATTAGCGCGTACACGGCCCGTACGTCTTTCTTTTGTGCGGGCCGGATCGCCTGATACTCATTCGTGTAAATCAGCGTGCCGATGCCCTCGTTGGAAAAAACCTCGCTCAGCAGTCCCGCTTCTTCGCGACCGTCGATGATGTGGATTCGCTCGATGCCTTCCTTGCCCGCACGGATCGCGTACGTCATCTTCGTGACCGCGCCCGATGGCAGTTCCGCCTTCGATTTCTTCAAATACGCATCGGCTTCCTCGACGGTCATCTGCCGGATGACGCCTTTCGGCCCGCGAATGCCGCCTTCCGTCGTCAGGTAAATCAGCTTCACCGCACGTAATGTTTTCGCGATTTCCACCGCCACCGCATCGGAGTTCAGGCGATAGGAATGGCCGAGGCCATCGCAACCGAGCGGCGGGATAACGGGAACAATATCGTGTTCCATTAAACTGTGCAGCAAGCCAGAATCGACTCGCTCGACGCGACCCGTGAACTGGTGATCGACTCCGCCGAGAATCCCCGCCGGGTGCGCGACGAGCGCATTCGGGCACGCCCCACGCAAATCGTTCGCGCACAATCCTTCGAGAATTTCATGCGTGACGCGATTTGCCGATGTAATCGCGATTTGCAAGGTTTCGTTGTCAGTTACGCCCGTTCCGCTGGTATCCGATGGAGTGATATTCAGTTGTTTCGCATAGCGTTGAATCTGATGTGCCGCCCCGTGTACGAGTGCCACACGCACGCTCAGACTGCGTAACAGCGCGATATCTAACAAGATGTTCGGAAAATTGTCGTCCTCGACGACTGCGCCGTCGATGGCGATCACGAAGACTTTGTCGCGAAACCGCGGGACGTAGCGAAGGATTTCGCGAAGGTCGGTGAGCCGAAGCATGGCGGTTCGGGGTCGGAGGATTCGGTATCGTCCCGTCGTTCGGGGATGCTATCCTTACAATAGTGCGAATTGCCGCGAACTGCGAACCAGAATTTTGCGATCCGCCGAGTACAATTTCCATAATCATCGCTGTCTTCCATACCGTCACGGAGTGTTTCATGCCCGAGAATGTTGTCATCATCGGTTCCGGACCCGCCGCGTGGACGGCGGCGATTTATGCCGCACGGGCCAACCTCACGCCGCTCGTTTTTCAAGGCAACCCCTACGACGAACGTAACAACCAAAACGGCACGCTGCCACTCGGCCAACTGGCACTGACGACCGAAGTCGAAAACTTCCCCGGTTGGCCGACCGGCGACACCCGCGAGTATCTGCGAACCGCACTTTCGCCCGACGATACGCACTTCCCCTACTGGGTGTCCG
>JAYSYI010000115.1:0-6909 GCA_043727665.1 Limnoglobus sp.
TTGTCCGACCCGCGAGCACGAACGAACACGACGCCGACGACGTTCACCGATGTCACGTTCGAAAATAACAAGGCGGTCGGTGCAGTTGGTTTGGCTAACGATCCGAAACTGAATTTCGGTGGAGCCGGTGCGGGGGGGGCGCTCGAACTCCGCTACGCGAACGACGTGCGATTATCGAACGTCATTTTCCGCAACAATCAGGCGGTCGGTGGTACCGGGAATCAGCGTGGGGGCGTCGGCAACGGCGGTGCGATCCACACCGATCACGCAAATTTGACCGGCAACAATCTGCGTTTCGAGAGCAATCAAGCCATCTCGGGGAATGGGAACGCCGGTGGCTCGGGTCTCGATTCGACGTTCGTACTCAAAGCCGATGCCACGGGCGGCGCGGTTTCGATTCAAAGTCTCAGCACGGCCGATTTCACGAATGTCGTCTTGGTGAATAACACCGCGCAAGGCGGCAACTCCGATGGCGTGGCGGGCGATGCCTACGGCGGATCGCTCTTCTCCGAGCTTTCGAAAGTGACAATCCGTAGTTCGCTGATTCAAAATAATCTGGCGCGGGCGGGCGACGGTTACGCCGCAGATGCGGGCGGCGGCGGCATTCAGACCGACACGTCCGATCTCACACTCGACCGCGTCAAAATCCTATCGAACAAGATTCTTGCCGGGACGCGGTTCGGCACGGCGAATCGTGCCGGGGGCGTCAGTGGCGGGGGGCTGCAATCGACGCGAATCAACAAAGATGCCACTACGCCCGGTACGATTAACATCACCAACAGCGTGATTGCCGACAATCGCGCTGAACTGGCCCCGACCAGCGACATCAACACAGGCGGAGCCGGTGGGGGCATCTGGCTCCAAGGCGTGACCGCGAACATCACGCACACGACCATCGCCAACAACACCTTCGGCCCGAACCTGACGTTCGGTCAAGCAATCATCTTGCTGAATGACGGCGCACTGACGCCGACCGTGTTGAACTTGAATTACAGCACCGTCACCGGCCACGACACCGGAAGTTCCGCCATCACGTTGTTTAACGGCACAACCGCAAACCTGAACGCGAACGTCATTCGCAACCGCTCTACGGCGAGTGAAATTCGCGTCGAGCCAATTGGCATCGGTGTCAACAGCAAGACGCCTGGCGTCGTAAACAATCGCGTCACGGTCAGTGGTAACCCCGCGTATACATCGCCATCGTCGCCGAACTTCGATTACAGCATTCAACCCGGTTCGGCCGCAATCAACATCGCCACGGGCAGCACGCTGACGACCGATATCGGCGGCCTGCCACGAATCGACACCCCCGATGCGGGCGCATTCGAAGTCGGAACGAGTGGCGGATCGCCATTCTTGCCAACGACGACTGGTGCCGCCGTCCCTACGGGGCCTACTGTGCCGCTGAATCCTCCCGTCGTGCCGCCGCCGCCACCACCTCCGCCCGGATCGGTGAAGCCCGTGCTCGTTGGCTACCCGCAGTTCGGGGCAGGCGGTTCGACCACGGCGACATTCTACAACCCCGACAAATCGGTGCGGTTCACCGTGACGCCGTTCCCCGGTTTCAACGGGGGAATCCGCACGGCCGCCGCCGACTTCAACCGCGATGGTGTCGCCGATCTCGTCGTCGGCACGGGGCCAGGCAGTGCCACGCAGGTTCGCATTTACGACGGCGTCACCCAGACCGTGCTGTTCTCCGTCGCTCCGTTTGAAGCCTCGTTTACCGGTGGCGTTTACATCTCGGCCGGCGATCTAAACGGCGATGGCAACGCGGATCTGGCGATCACGCCCGATGAAGGCGGCGGGCCACGCGTGGACGTTTACAGCGGTGCGGCCGGCTTCCCGAAAATGACCGCGTTCTTCGGAATCGACGATACGAATTTCCGCGGTGGCGCACGTTCGACAATCGCAGACATGACTGGCGACGGCGTTGCGGATCTCATCGTCGTCGCGGGCTTCGGTGGCGGGCCGCGGGTGGCGGGCTTCGATGGCAAGTCGGTGATTAGCGGCAACCCGCAGAAGATTTTCGGCGACTTCTTCGCGCTGGAACAATCCTTACGCAATGGCATTTTCGTCACTGCGGGCGACATTAACGGCGATGGCTTTGCGGACCTCATCGCGGGTGGCGGACCGGGCGGCGGGCCGCGCGTTCTCATCTTCGACGGCAAGAGTTTGCTTTCGAACCAATACGTCCCGCTCGCGAACTTCTTCGCAGGCGATGTCAACAGTCGCGGTGGCATTCGCGTCGCCGTGAAGAACCTCGATGGCGACACACGCGCCGACCTCGTCGTCGGCTCCGGCAGCGACGCCGGTTCCCGAGTAACCGGCTATCTCGGCCGCAACATTGCCGCATCGGGAACGCCAACGGCGCAATTCGACTTCGACGCACTCGCCGGATTCAACGGCGGCATTTTCGTGGGGTAACTGGAAAGTGGTGAGTGACGAGAGGAAGTCAGGTATCGTCACCCACCGCTAGTGGTGTCACTCGACGGTAAATTGGGGGCCGTCGTCGAAGATTGGCTGCATCGGTTCTTCTTCGTCGGCGACGAGCGAGATGGCTTCTGCCTCATAGATGATGGGGACGACGATCACCGGTTCGATGCGATCCGGTTTCTTTTGAACGACGGGCACGACGGGTGCAATCACGGGAGCAACGGGTATTGCGATGGGCTGTTTGCAGATCAGGCAGGGGATGGTTTTCCCCTGCTGTTCAAGCTCGACGAGCATGTACTTCCGACATTTCGCGTTCGGGCAACGGATCGCCGAGACCATGGAAGTCACCTTTTACACGTCCCTCGCTTGCGCGTCGGGCTAACAAATGTCGGGCTGACAATACCTCTGTTACTTCTTCTTCTCGAAGGCGTCGACGTACTTCTTAGGGCTGTCGTTGAATTCGTCTTTGCAGCCGCTGCAACAAACGTAGTAGGTTTTGCCCATGTAACTCACCGCGATTGTGGCGGCCCCGCCGGTGACAATGCACTCAGGCTTCTTCGTGGTGGCACCACCCGCGAACGATTCGCCGTCTTTGTTGCCGGTCGATTTGTACACGGAAGCGAATAGCCCTTTGCCGCCCGCTTGCGTTTCGTACTGCATCGCCATGCGGACGCCTTCGGACAGCGTGACGAACGAGAGGCGTTTCACTTCGCTCGTTTTTTCGTCTTTGTGTTCGAGCAAGAGTTTACCCTTCTTGAAGTCGCCGGTGTAGACTTGCGATTTACCATCTTTGTCGGTGGCGGTCAGTTCGTACAGCTTCTTCGCGGTGAGGTATTTCAGTTCGCCCTTCGTGAAGAAGCGACCGTCTTTGATCTCGATGTTAATCCACGAATCGTCGCCCTTGAACTTCCAACTCCAGGTGGCGACTTCTTTCCACGATGTGAGTTTGCCGGTGGATTTGGTTTCGCCGGTAAGGTTCCAGCCGCCGATGAACTCGCCGACTTCCATGAGCGCCTTTTTCGCTTTGGCGGAATCGGCCTTGGTATCGGCAGCGGGGGCCGTGAAGGCGAAAATGCCTGCCAATAGCACGGGAGCGAGTAACGCGCGACGCATCATGGGAGAAATCCTTATTTGGAAGGTAGCTTCGGGTTTGCGGGTTCAGACGCGGTCGGAGTGCGGGTAGTTCCCGTCGGCAGCACCAACACGGTTATCGTACCATCCGCATTTGCCGCGTAAAGTCGCTTCGCATCGGGGGAGAACGCCGCCGCGTTCGTCGGACTCGGTAGCGTCCAGGAACGGAGTTCCTTCACGGCCATGTCGTACGCTTTAATCGTGCCATCGGTGCCAATGACCGCGAATGCTTCGCCGTTCGGCGCGACCACCAGCCCGTTGACGCCACCACTCACCGACTTCGTCGATTGTACCGTGGCCCGGTCGGCGAGCGTGGCGACTTTCACAAGTCCCTCTTCGTCGACGGCGACGAGTGTTTTCTTGTCGGCGGTTAACCCGACATCGGCAACGCGCTTCACGAACAACGGCCAGTCCGCACCGACCCGCGCTCGCTTGGCCATGTCCCAGGTGCGGATACTGCCATTTTCCATGCCGGTAATCGCGAGCGAAACATCGGAGGAAAACGTCGCCGACGTCGCTTCTTTCGGCTTCGTTTCTTGAATCGCTTCCGGGTTCACGGTGCCAGCGAGCGCGAGGATATCGAACGCATCGAGGTCGGCACCGCTCCGCGACCAGATGCCGAGTTTCGAACCATCGCTGGCCGCGATGATGTTGTAGATTTTCCCGTAATTCGACGAACGAAGGTCTTTCACGGGGTCGATCGACCAGACTCGCAATCGCGAATCTTCACCGCCCGCTGCGACGCGATCCATGCCGATGAACGCGACGCTGTTCGTGTTCGAAGTCGAGCCGGTCAGCGTAGCGATTTCCTTCCCGGTGATCGGGTTCCAGACTTTGACCGTTCGATCGTCGGACCCCGTGGCGATCCGCGTGCCATCGCGGTTCACGGCAATCGCGCGAATCGCCATCGCGTGACCGCTGCTACTCGCGGAGGCCTTGCCCAGTTCGAACACGCGACAGACTTTATCGACGCCGACGGAGAGCAATTGCTCGCCGTTGGCCGCGAAGCTGATCGCGGTAATCCAGTCGGTATGGCCGCGTAGACCGCGGGTGACGACGCCGGTTCCGGTGTCCGCGATATGGACGATGCCATCGGCTCCACCGAACGCAATTTGCTTGCCATCGAGTCGAAATGCGACGGTCGACAGTGCGGGTAACGTCGTCGTTTTCTTGCTGATTTCTTCCTTGCCGGTCGATGTCAGGATGCCCGTTTCCGCGATGGCCCAGAGTTTCCAATGGCCATCGCCGCCGACCGTGGCGATCCGCGAACCATCGGTGCTGATGGCAATTGCAGCGACGCCCGCGTTATGTGCGGACATGCCGGAGATTGCCTTCGGTTCGCCACTCGACGTATCGATTACGGCGAGCCAACCATCGGCGGAACCGACAACGATTTGCTTGCCACCCGCACGCGCCGCTACCGCGCTGACCGCCGATTTACTCGCCCACGACCAGACCGGTTTATCGGCGGTCGCGTCCCACATTTTGACGGTCTTATCGGCGGAACCCGAAACGAGCCGCCCGCCATCGACTATGCCGAGCGCGAGCACGGCCGACATGTGGCCCGTCAACGTGCGGATCGTGTGGCCGTCTTTCGCGTCCCAAATTTTGATGAGCTTAT
Source organism: Limnoglobus sp. (assembly GCA_043727665.1). GTDB lineage: Bacteria > Planctomycetota > Planctomycetia > Gemmatales > Gemmataceae > Limnoglobus. The sequence continues at coordinate 5,186 of JAYSYI010000115.1, forward strand.
CGCCCGACGCCGTCGCGATGCGGTTCGCATCTTGAAACACAACCGTGGTGATCGCCCCGGAGTGCCCCGTCAACGAGTGTTCGAGCAGGCCCGCTGCGGTGTTATAAATCCGCAATGTTTTGTCCGCCCCGCCGGTGGCGTAACGAGTGCCATCGGGGGAAAAGGCTGCGGTCCATAAGGAGTCTTTCGTATCCGTCGCGGCGCGGTGTTCGTCGGTTGCGCTGAGATCCCAGAGGCGGATCGTGCCATCGGTACTTCCGGACGCAATCTGCTTGCCGTCGGGGCGAATCGCAAGCGTGGCGATCTCGTCGAGGTGGCCCTGGATCGCACGAAGGGCTTTGCCGTTCTTGGCGTCCCAGATGCGGATGGTTTTGTCCGAACCCGCCGTGGCGAACAACGTGCCATCGGGGTTGATCGCGACGCTATTCACGCGGCCCGAATGCCCCGGAAACTTCATGATCGCAACGCCACTGCCGGGAATCATCACGCCGAGCGGATCGGTACTCGTTGTGAGCCGTGGCACGGCATCATTACCGCCGGTGATGAGCTTCGTGCCATCGGGCGTGAAGGCGACCGCGTTGATGCCCTGCCCCGTCGGCTCGGACGCTTGCACCTTCAGCACCGGTTTCTTGTCTGTGGCATCGAGTTTGTAAATCGAAAGAAAACCATCGCCATCGCTGGCCGCAACGAGCTTCCCGTTCGGGCTGAACGCCACCGATTCGACGCGCGAAGTGTGTAGCGGAAACGCGATCGTTTCCTTGCCCGTTTCGACCGACCAAACGCGCACGGTTTTGTCGTCGGAACCGGTAGCGAACGTCTTGCCATCGGGGGCGAACGCCAGCCCTTTGATCGTCAGCGTGTGGCCGGTGTATTTCTTGACGAGTTTGCCCGTCGTCGAATCCCAGAGGTGAATTTCGTTCCCGCCCGCTGACGCGATCAGCGTCGATTTCGGTGCAAACGCAACCGCAGACACACGAAATACAGCCGCATCGTTGACTTTGACTTCGGCCGCAACGACTTCGGTGTGATCGCGATATGCGAGGAGTTCGCGGCCGTTGCCGAGATCCCAAATCCGCACCGTGCCATCTTTCGATGCCGAAGCGAGCCGCGTGCCATCGGCGTTGTAGCAAATCGAATTGACGCGGTCCGCATGACGCATCCGCACGTAACCGATGACGCGCTCGACGTGTGGCGGTAAGCCGAGTGGCCGCGCAGGAAGCTGCCAACGCGCTTCGCGAAAGTATCGCTCCGCCACCTTCGGATTCGCGGCCAAAATCGCCGCATCGGCCTTCGCCGCCAACGCATCCATTGTGGCTAGCGATTCCGCCGTCGCGCTGTCTTTGATGGCCGCATCGCGTTCCGCACGGTACTTCTCGCCGAGCAAACGCACCGATTCCAACGTCGGTTCCGGTTGCGCAAAAACCGCCGTGCCAATCAGAACGATCAGGAACGCAAACGACGCACGCATAACGAACCCCCCGAAAATGGTACATCGCTAAGTATACAGGATCGGGTTATGAACCGCCCCGTTTCGCCGCGCCGCGAAGTCTTCGGAGCGAAGCGCGGGCTGGATGTGCCGAACGACATCCGCTAAAGGCTAAAATTGAGAAGGGATTGGGTCATCGAATTCTAAGTTTGCAAACGAGGCTTTCGTCTCATCTGGCGTGAGTAATAACACGGTGCTGATATCGCTTTGCACATCTTCCGGCAACCGATCGAGGTAC
>JAYSYI010000116.1:0-2212 GCA_043727665.1 Limnoglobus sp.
GCGTGGAACAGCGACTACGAATTCGACATTGTGGTCAACACGTCCAACGCCGAGCAGATGAAGCAACTCGACGACAATCGAGAATTTCCCATGAGCCGAGGGCGGGTGGAACGGGTAGTCAATCGATCCGTCGGTGTCTTAAACAATGTGAAAGCCGAGAAGCGCGAGACGAAAACGCCAAATCAGCTGCGATTCCACGTGACGAGCCAAGGTACAAAAGCCAAAGACATCACCGAGTGGCCACATCAGCCAACGGTCCTATTCGCCTTCGACGCACCGATTTTCATCATGCCGCTTCGCAGTATTGTTTACGTCGTTGAGAACACGCTCATCAGCGGTGTGGGTGCGTGGGTGATCTTGTTCATCAGCGTTGTCATTACTTCGATGTTCATTCCGAACATGTTGCAGAAAGGCACGGTCGATCTCGCGATCTCGAAGCCGATTACCCGGCCGACACTGCTGATTTACAAGTACATCGGCGGGCTGACATTCACGCTGCTATTAACCACGTTTACGATCGGCGGCGCGTATCTCGCAATCGGCTTGCGGTCGGGAATGTGGAACCACATGTTCCTGCTGTCGATCCCGCTGATTGTTATGTATTTTGCGATCCTGTACGCGGTTTCGACCCTGATTGCCGTGTTCACGCGCAGTGCGATTGTCGCGATCTTGGGCACCTTGCTCGCATGGGGTGCATTTTACGGTATCGGCGTTGTCAACAATCGAATTGTCGCTCGCGAAGTCGCCGTTGCCGCCCAAAAGGAGAATCCGGGCAAGCCGATGGAAGCTCCAAAACCCGGCGACGATATCGATCTGGACGAAGTGATTAGCCGCATCGACCCCGATGCCCCGCTTTGGGGGTTCATACCGAAATCGACCTTCGGCATCGTCAAAGCCGTGCAGTTTGTCGCCCCGCGAACTTACCAACTCGACGAACGATTGCAGCTCGTCATCGCCGAGGGAATTCTGCCGGAAGAGGATAAAAAGCTCGTCAAGATGGAAACGAAAGTCGGCAGTTGGGTCGAAGTCCTCGGCATCAGCTTCGGGTTCATCGCCTGCGTCCTCGGCCTCGCCTGTTGGCGATTCGCTTCGCGAGATAGTTGAGTTTACTTGCACTCCAAGTACGCTTGCAGGATCATCTGTGCGGCGATGCGGTCGCGTTTGCCGACTCGCTTTTCGCGGCGCACTCCGGCGGCGATTAGAGCGTCTTCGGCGTAGCTCGATGTGAATCGCTCGTCGGCGAATGCCACGGGGAGGCCGGTCTCTTGCGTCAGCCATTCGGCGAACGTGCGGCTTTCCTTCGCCTTCGGGCCTTCGGTGCCGTTGAGGCTAATCGGCAGGCCCACGACGAAGCCAACGGCGCGTTCGGTCTTCGCGACTTTGCGGAAAAACTCGGCATCCGCCGTCAGGGATACGCGCGTATACGTATCGTGCGGCGAAGCCAAAATGCGGTCGGGGTCGCAAATCGCGAGGCCGATCCGCACGGTGCCGGGGTCGATGCCCAGGAGGATCCCTTTCGCGGGCATGGTCACAGGAATTTCTCGCCGCCTTTCTTCAGTCGATCGACGATCTCTTTCACGCGGCCTTCGTCTTGCTTGCGGGCCACAAGTGTCGCATTGCCAGCTTGTATAATCACGAGATCGCTGACGCCGATCGTGGCGATCAGGTGCCCCGCTTCACCGGCAATCACGCAGCTCGTCGTGTCGATACCGACGTGATGGCCTTGCACGGTGTTCCCCGCCGCGTCTTGCGGATTGTGCCGTTCGAGCGCCAGCCAGCTGCCGACGTCGTCCCACTTGTACGGGGCTTGCAGCACCATTCGTTCCGTGGCGGTTTCCATCACCGCGAAGTCGATGCTCGTGCCTTTAATGGCTTCGTATTCGCTGCGAAAAATCGCGTCGCGGTTCGGCGTGTCCCAGCCGTCGGCGATGCGGATGCAGGCATCGTGAATGTCGGGGCGGTTCGCTTGCAACTGCTTTAGAATCGTCTTCGCTTTCCAAACGAAAATGCCGCTATTCCATTCGTAGTTCCCGGAAATGACGTACTGCTCAGCAACGTCCGCGTCGGGTTTCTCCTTGAATTCCAGCACTTTCGACAGCCGAATGCCGTTGCGTTCGGCGGCAACGGGGCCACGGTGAATGTAGCCGTAGCCGGTGGACGGGAACGTCGGCGGGATGCCGAAAGTGAACAGCGCGTTCGGGAATTCGTTCGC
>JAYSYI010000117.1:0-6867 GCA_043727665.1 Limnoglobus sp.
TGGCGAAAGCGAAAATCGAGTGCTGTGAATTACCGCCGCTGAAGAGTCGGCGGTTGATGTCGCCGATTCAGGCGGGCGGGTTAGCCGCCGTGTTTAAGGTGCTCGCGAACGACACGCGATTGCGGTTGTTGCACGCGATCGTACGGGCGGACGAACTGTGCGTGACGGACTTGGCGAAGACGCTCGGGATGAAGCCGCAAGCGGTGTCGAATCAACTTCAGCGGCTATCGGATTTGGGCATACTCGTGTCGCGCCGCGAAGGAAATAACATCCACTACCGGCTGGTGGATCGCTGCGTCAAAGGGTTACTCGAACAAGGTTGGTGCCTAATGGACGAAGTTGCGGGGGAGGCTTGATGCGAGCTGCGTTTGCAGAAGCGTTCGGTACGTTTGCGATGGTGTTTGCAGGTACGGGCGCGATTGTCGTCAACGCCACGCATAGCGGTTCGATCACACACGTCGGCATCGCGCTGACATTCGGTCTAATCGTGCTGGCGCTGATCTACGCCGTCGGCGATATCTCCGGCGCGCACCTGAACCCCGCCGTCACGCTCGGCTTCGTAGTGGCAGGGCTATTCCCGTTACGCAAGGTGCCATCGTACTTATTCGCGCAAGCCGTCGGAGCCTTTGCGGCTAGTATATTATTGCACCAGATGTTTCCCGAACATGCTACGCTCGGTGCAACGCTGCCCGCCGGTTCGCCGGGGCAATCGTGGCTCATGGAGTTCATCCTGACGCTGATTCTGATGACCGTCATCCTCGGCGTCTCGACCGGTTCGAAGGAAAAAGGCGTGCTGGCAGGGATCGCCGTCGGGGCGGTCATCGGGCTGGAAGCGATGTTCGCTGGGCCAGTCAGCGGGGCATCGATGAACCCGATCCGCTCGCTTGCGCCGGCCGTGGTATCGGGGCGAATCGAACATGTGTGGGTGTACCTGACTGCACCGGTAACCGGTGCGATTGCCGGCGTCGGAATCTGGGCGATGATGCGCCCACGGGAGAACGGACCATGAAGCACGTGCTATTCGTGTGCGTCGAGAATTCGAACCGTAGCCAGATGGCGGAAGCGTTCGCGCGAATGCACGCACCGGTAGGCGTCGAAGGGCACAGTGCGGGTTCGCGGCCTTCGGGCATCGTGAACCCGCGTGCGATCGAGTTCATGGCCGAGGTTGGCTACGATTTGACGACGCACCGTTCGAAATCGACAGCGGAATTCGACGGGCAAGAAGTCGAAGTCGCAGTGACGATGGGTTGCGGCGACGAGTGCCCGTTGGTGAACGCGAAACGCCGCGAGGAATGGCAAATTCCCGACCCGAAGGAACTCCCGCCCGAGGAGTATCGCCGCATTCGCGATCACATCGAGCAGAAGGTGAAAGAACTTCTGGCAGGGATTTGACGGATCAGCGCAATGTCGAATTTCCAGAATTGCGATTGGCCTTCACGAGGATTCTCGCCACAATATCTGTGCGACAACCCACCGCTGGAGCCTGCCGTATGACTGCCATTCATCATGCCGACGAACCGCTGTCGAACCTCAATCGCGACCGCATCGCCAAAACCGAACCGCGGAGTTTGCGGACGTATACGCCGACGCAAGCGGTGATCGCGAAGAGTGCGGGAACGTTCCACTGGACGCCGGACGGGAGGCGACTCTACGATTTTACATCGGGCGTGTTGGTGGCCAACCTCGGGCATAACCCGACGCGGTGGACTAAACGATTCTTCGATTACATGGGTTGGCCATCGCAGTTACCACACGAAGACGAGTATTTTCCCGCAGTGCCGATGACGGCGTACAACGCGATCACGCCGATCGAAGGCGAGGCGAGCCGACGGTTGCTGAAGGCGCTCCAGCGTTGCCCCGGCGGCGCGAAAATGGAAACCGTGATGTGGGCGGCTTCCGGTTCGGAGGCGATTCAGAAAGCGCTCTGGGCATCGATGGGCCGCGACAAAACGCGACCGATGATCCTCGCGACACGCTACGGATTCCACGGAAAGAAAGGCCTTTCGTGTGCCATCACCGGTTCGGAAAATGATGCGGAGCGTGACCCGCGCGTGCGCTTCATTAAGTTTCCGATGCACGAATGCCGCGACGTCTCGATGCGGAACGACACCTTTAACTCCGCACCATACCTTGCCGATTTACAATCGAAACTGCACCAGTTTGGGGCGAAAATCGGCACGCTGATTACCGAGCCGTACCTCGGTGGCGGTGGCTCGTATCACCCGCCGGCAGCTTACTTGCAACTGCTCGATCGCTTCTGCAAAGAGCACGACATCGTGTTCATTCTCGATGAAGTCCAAGCAAACTTCGGACGGACTGGCAAGCTGTTCGCGTTCGAAACGTACGGCATCGAGCCGGACATCGTCATCCTCGGCAAGGGCCTCGGAAATGGCATTCCCGTTGCGGCGGCGGTCGGCCGTGCGGACATCATCGGCGCGATGGGCTACGGCGATGCATCGGACACGTGGAGTGCCAACCCGCTGAATGCGGCCGCCGTGCTGGCGACGCTCGACGAGTTCGAGTGCCGCGATGTGATTGGCAACATGAAAGCGCCGTCGAAGATCATCGAAGAGGGGCTAGTGTCTCTGAAGTGTCACCCGTTTGTGGCGGCCGTGCGGGGCGAAAATGGCGGCATGGTTTGGGGCATTGAGTTCCAGGAATACGCGGGCAAGACTGCGAACGAATGGGCGAACGCCTTCGTACTGGCGAGCTATCACGCCGATGGCGGCGATGGCATCCACATCCTCGGACCGCTGGCCCAGAAGGTCATTCGCATCTCGCCACCACTAACGATCACCGTCGAGGAAGCGACAAATGCGATGGCCATTTTGACGCGAACGGCCGCGAACATGAACAGCACTACTGCGGCCACACCGATGCGAAACGTAACGGATGCCAGCCGCCAACCGAAGCCGTTACCCGCATGAGTACCGCGCACGAACCCCTCTTCGAACTGATCGCCGATTCGCTGACGTTGATGAACCGGTCGTTCACGCGGGTGGACGATTTGCGTTCTTATGCGTGCGAGTTTTATCACCAGTTTCGCAAAATGTGGGATCGCGGCATCCCCGTCGGCATGGGCCTCGGGCATATCACGATGAAGCCAATGGTAGCGAGCGAACTCCCCGCATTCCTCATCGAACGGTTCGCAGAAAAGGGACAGCCCGCCCGAATGCTGGCCACGGTGGAGTTCCTGACTGCGAAACAAACGCCGATGCTGCCGACGATCGCTTGCGAATACGAGATCGCCATCCTCGTGGGCACAACTGACACGGCACCGTCACGCGCCACGACGATATTCTTCGATACCGACCAGTGGACCGCCAAGATTGGAACTTGAACCGATGATCCCCACGTTGTTGCTTTCCATGATGCTCACACCGGCTGCGGACGTCGTGCCCGAAGATGCGAAACTCGCGACGATGTTTCGCGCGTATCTCGACGATGAATTTCGCAGGCACCCGATGTTTGCCACGCAGCAGGGGTTGCACGATTACGACGACCGCCTCGACGATCTTTCGCCCGAAGCCCGTAAGGCCGACGATGCGAAAGCGAAGCAAACGCTTGCTGACCTCGGCGCGAAAATTGATCCGAAGAAACTGTCGCGAGCCGGGCAGATCGACCTCGAAATCTGGCTGCATTCGCTGAAGTATCAACTCTGGCAATCTGAGCACGAACCGCGATTCGAGACCGATCCGCGCATCTACGGCGAGTACATTTCGGACAGCGTGTTCATGCTGTTCTCGCAATCGACGTTGCCGAAAGCGCGGAACGTCGCCAACGCGGCGAAGCGGATTACGTACGTGCCGAAGATCATCGCGGCGGCGAAAGCCTCGCTGAAGAATCCACCGCGAATCCTCACCGAAGTTGCGATCAAACGCACCGCTGGCGCGATTGCCTTTTACGAGAAAGAGATCTTCGCACAAAGCGGGGAAACGCCAGCAACGAGCGAACTGACAACCCCCTGTCGCGAAGCGGTGATCGCGCTCACGGAGTATCGGAAGTTCCTCGAAACCGAACTGCTCCCACGTTCGAACGGCGAGTGGCGGTTGGGCAAAGCGCTGTTCGCGAAAAAGCTCGAACTCGAACTGAATGCGGGGCAGACGGCAGACGATATCATCCGCGAAGCCGAGGGGGAAGCCGAGCGCGTCGAGCGGGAAATGTATTCGGTGGCGAAACAACTTTGGCACAAGACGCACGCAGCAAAGCCGGTGCCCGCGGACGATGTGGCCGGGCGTCGCCAGACGATCCGCATGGTGCTCGAAGAACTCAGCGCGAACCGTAGCACGCCGGAGACGTTCGTCGGCGATGCCCGCAAGTCTGTGGAGTCGATTCGCACGTTCATCCGCAAGAAGCAGATTTTGACGCTGCCCGATCCGGATCGTTGCGAGATCATCGAGATGCCGGAGTTTCAGCGTGGCTTTTCGGCGGCGTATCTAAACCCCGCACCGCCGTTCGACCCGAAGGCCCGCAGCCTCTATGCGGTCGCCCCGCCGCCCGCCGATTGGACCGCCGCACGGCAAACGACATTCTTCAAGGAATACAACCGCTCGATGTTGCAAATCCTGACAATCCACGAAGCCTATCCGGGGCACTACGTGCAACTGGAGTACGGCAACCGCCACCCGTCGCTCATTCGCAAAGTGCTGTATTCTGGGGTGTTTGCCGAGGGTTGGGCCGTCTACACCGAGCAGATGATGCTCGACGAAGGCTATGGTGACGGCGACTTGTCACTGCGGTTACACCAACTGAAATTTTACATTCGCGCCATACTGAATGCGATTCTCGACAACAAGATGCACAGCACGAACATGACCGACGACGAGGCATTGCGCTTGCTCGTCGATCGCGGTTTTCAAACCGAAGCGGAGGCCGTCGGTAAGATCCAACGCGCGAAGCAAAGCTCCTGCCAACTCTCGACGTACTTCGTCGGTCGCACCGCGTTCTACCGCTTGCGGCAGAGCGTGCAACGAAACCGCGGCGACGCTTTCCACCTCGGAAAATATCACGAAGACACGCTCAGCCACGGCACGCTACCCGTGAAGTACCTTGCCGAGTTGGTGAAGTGATTGCGATATTCCCCAGGGTACGACGGGGACGTCGAACCCTGGGCTTTGGTTGGTAAATAAACACAAGCCGTACAGCGAGGGAAAAACGATGACTGAAGAGGAGTTGGCCCGTTCGGGAAGCCCGCTGATGTATGGTGCATACGTTGCTCTGCGGCGTGCGGCTTTGATGGCACGCGAGACGGCACGCCAAACGGGGACTGCGATCGTCATCGAACAAGATGGCCAACTTCGCTGGTTGTCGGGCGACGAACTGAACGCTGTTGTGCCGATTGCTCCCATTCCCCCCGAACCCCAGCGATGACGTTGCGAGTCGTTCACCTCGGCAAATACTATCCGCCCGCGCGGGGTGGCATCGAAACACACACGCAGTCGCTCGCACGCCATCAGGCAAAACTCGGGTGCGATGTCCGCGTGGTCGTGGTGAATCATGCGGACAAAGCGGGTCGCGATGTCACTTTCGAGGGGCGATGCCGGACTCCCGAGCGCATCGAATGCGATGGCCCGGTGCGGGTGTATCGGGTCGGGCGGATCGCGAATTTAGCGAAGCTCGACGTGACGCCGGGGTTACCCGCAATGCTTGGCAAGCTGCAAAAAGACCCGCCGGACGTCTGGCACCTTCACGCACCGAACATTACGATGATGCTGGCATTGGCAAGCAACCCCGCCATTCGCCCACTCGTGATTACGCACCATAGCGACATCGTTCGCCAACGGTTGCTGAAGCATTTGGTGCGCCCTTTGGAACGTCTCATTTGCAACCGTGCCGCGCGGATTCTCACCGACAGTCCGCCGTATGCGGGGGGTTCGAGCTTGCTCGCGAAGTACCCGTCGAAAGTGGTCGCGTTGCCATTAGGCATCGAGTTGCAGCCATTCGTAAATCCGTCCGCTGAGGCACTCGCTCATACCAAAGAATTGCGTGCGGCCAGTACGGGGCCGATCTGGGTGAGTGCGGGTCGGCTCGTGTATTACAAGGCGCTCGATGTCGCGCTGCGTGCTTTGAAAGAACTACCAGGGACGCTGCACATCATCGGTACCGGGCCGATGGAACCCGCGTGGCGGAGTCTGGCTGTGTCGCTCGTTGTGGCGGATCGGGTGGTGTGGCGGGGCCATGTTTCGGACGATGAACTCGTCGGCACGTACCATGCGGCCACGGCATTCTGGTTCCCCAGTAACGAACGCAGCGAAGGTTTCGGGTTGGTGCAAGTCGAGGCGATGGCGTGTGGTTGCCCCGTTGTGAACGCGAACATTCCGCATAGCGGCGTGCCGTGGGTGAGCCGTCACAACGAGACGGGTTTGACCGTGCCTGTGAACGATCCCGTGGCATTCGCAGCGGCGGCGCGGCGTATCCTTACGGAACCCGGCCTGCGCGAACGGCTTTCCTACGAAGCCGTTTTACAAGCAAAACTGCGATTCGACGCGGAGCAGATGGCCGCGCGAAGCCTCGAAATTTACCGGGAGGCGATCGCCCGATGAAAGTCTTGCACCTGTACTCTGGTAACCTGTTCGGCGGCATTGAACGCTGCCTGATTACCTTTGCGAAACGGCAGTATCACACGCCGGACGTCGAGCATCATTTCGGGTTGTGCTTCCCCGGCCGGCTCCGCGAGGAACTCGTTAAATGCGGCGCGGTCGTTCACGATTTCGGTGCCGTGCGAGTGAGCCGACCGTGGACGGTGTGGGCCGCGCGGCGATGCTTAAAAATGCTACACGCTAAGAAGCCATTCGATGTCTGCATCACGCACGCGGGTTGGTCGCATGGCGTATTCGCACGCGCCGCAAAATCGCTGCGACTGCCGAT
>JAYSYI010000118.1:0-6863 GCA_043727665.1 Limnoglobus sp.
GGCCTGATTCCCGAGTATTCGAAGAAGTTCATGCTCGACTACAACTTCCCGCCGTTCAGCGTCGGGGAGTGCAAGCCGATCCGCGGGCCGGGTCGCCGCGAAATCGGCCACGGGATGCTCGCCGAACGCTCGCTGAAAGCGGTGCTGCCGCCACCCGCGAAGTTCCCGTACACGATTCGCCTCGTGTCGGAAATTCTCGAATCGAACGGCTCGTCGAGCATGGCCACCGTCTGCGGTGGAACGCTTGCGCTCATGGACGCCGGCGTGCCGATCAAGCAGCCCGTTGCGGGTATCTCGGTTGGCCTTGTGATGGAAAAAGACAAGCACGTCCTCATCACCGACATCCAGGGCGATGAAGACCACTACGGCGATATGGACTTCAAAGTGGCCGGTACGCAGAACGGCATCACCGGCATTCAGCTCGATATCAAGCTCGATGGCATCTCCGAAGCAATCATCCGCGAAGCGCTCGATCAGGCCCGCGATGCTCGCCGCGAGATTCTGAAGTCGATCCTGACCACGCTCCGCGCACCGCGCCGCGAGATCAATCGCAACGCGCCACGCTTGCTGCAAGTGAAGATCAACCCCGAGAAGATTGGCTTGCTGATCGGGCCGGGCGGCAAGATGATTCGCGCGATTCAGGAAGAAACCGGCGCGAAGCTGGACATCGAAGAAGACGGTACCGTGTCGATCGCACACAGCGAATCCGCAGGGGCCGAAGCCGCGAAGGCGAAGGTCGAGGCACTGTGTGCCGAAGTGAAAGTCGGAGCGATCTACGAAGGCAAAGTGTCGAGCATCAAGGACTTCGGTGCGTTCGTGGAAATCTCGCCCGGCCGCGATGGCTTGTGCCACATTTCCGAACTCGACAACGGCTACGTCGGCCGCGTCGATGACGTGGTTCGTGTCGGCGACAAGATCACCGTCAAGGTGATCGGCATCGACGATCAGGACCGTATCAAGCTGTCCCGCAAGGCACTGTTGCCACCGAAGGAAGGCGGCGACGACGCCCCAGCCGGTGGCGAGAACAACGGTGGCGAACAACGCCCGCCGCGCCGCGATGACCGTGGCGGCGGAGGTGGTGGCGACCGCGGCGGACGCCCACCCCGACGCGACGACCGCCGATAATCGCGATGGAAATGCAAAAAGCCCACGGACAATCGTCCGTGGGCTTTTCTCGTTTGATCCTTGACTGGTTCTCAGTCGTCCAAGTTCACCACTTCGCCACCATCGATGGTGATGGCCGCCAGCAATTTCAACGGATTGACCGTATCGCGGATGAATCGCACACTGCCATCGCACATCACCACGTTGAAACCACCCGCCGAGTGGCCGCCGAGCTTCGGCAACGGCTTCTTCGCGTCGAACGCCATATCGGCGGGCTTCGCCCAATCGACTGCTTCTGTGGCTTCCGCCACCATAATTGTGTTCGACGTACCATCGGTGATATTCGCAAAGGTCGATTTTACGGTCGAATCTTCGGAGAAGAGCGAACGCGGCATCGCGCCCTTCTTGCTGACGAAGCCTTGGTAGTAAGTCTTGCCAGCGGCGGGATTCTTCGCATTCGGTACCATGTAAATGTTTATCGCCATTGCGGAGAGTTTCTTGTTGTGGTCGCTGTCCCACGGTTCATCGAGTTTGAACTGGCGATAGAGAGCATCTTGCTCGATGTACGGCAGGATCGCGACGCGCCACGACAACAATGGCTTGCCGTCTTTCGAATAGATGTCTGTCGGCATCTTACCGTAGGTGTCGTGATAATTATGGAATGCTAACGCAATCTGCTTCAGGTTGTTTGAGCTCTTAGTGCGGCTGGCGGCTTCGCGAACCTTTTGTACAGCGGGCAACAGCAAGCCGATCGCCACGGGCACGGAGAGTGCCGACATCTGCGTCAGCTCTTTCGGGATTGTTGCGGTTACTGTGAGGTCGTTCCCGTCGCGTTTGATCGGCGGTTTGCTCAACAACTGATCGAGTTGGTTCATCCCGCCGAGGCCGACGAGTGCGCCGAATAATTCCGGCAGTTCCTTCACGGGTCGCGGACCCGCATCGGCCTTGCCATACAGCGTATTTTCGAACTGCTGGCGGGGCTGTCCGAGTGCGGCTTTCGCCATGATTGCGGCCGCCTTAAGCGCTTCCTCGGCTTCGCCAATCGCTGTTTCCCCCGCGTAACCGGCACGCAGCGTCAGCACCGGATCGGCGGCTTTCATGTCGAGCGTCAAGAGGATCCGTTCAGCCTTCAACAGCGGTTGCAGGTTTTCGGGAACATCCTTGAACGCCTGCGGTGGAATCGGGATCGCACGGACGTTGACGGCCGCCACGACCGTCATGCCGCTCGCAGCGGTTTGGAGTGCCGACGTGATGCCGCCCTTCAACACGGGCGGACGCGAAATGAACGCCTCGACCGCTTCGGGTTGCCCGATAATCATGTGCTTGTCGTCGGGGAAGTGGATCCCGAGGCCGGTCTCTTTATCGCCGTAAAGTGTCTTGCCGTTGGCTTTAGCGGTCACCGCGTTCGGCACGTATAGCTTGACGATCTTGTCCGAATCGAATGCCTCGGTGAAACGCACGATCCCGACGACAACCGGCTCGCCCGGTGCGCCTTCCTTCGGTGCCAAAACGACCACGGTGGCGCGTTCGATGGTCGAGGGCGACGGGTACACTTGCTTCTCGAACGCGGTTTTTGCCTTGATGCCCGCGCTGAGCACGGTGTCGCGCACGCCCTTCATCATGTCGTGCTTCCAGATATCCGCGAGCCGGATATGCACGAATCCCGCCGCATCGCCGGGGACCATCGCGAGGTCCGAAGGCAGATCGTCCTTCGGTTGGGCCGAAGTCGGCACGAGTGCCAGTGCCACAACGAGAACGGCGAGCGTCGCCGTGCCGAAAATCCGAGTGAGCATGATTCGCATCTCCTAAAAGTGAGTCGTGAAGAACTGCAACCAAGACGTTTCTACGGGCAGAGCATTTCAGCGAAATGGCGTTTGTCGGCATGTGATTGACTCCAGGCACTACCCACCCCTCCCTGGACTCATGCCCGAATTTCGGAACCAACCTAACCCACCAACGACTTACGTCCGATTTTGACCGACTAAAATCACGCCGGAACCAAAGTTTTATCGCAACAAACTCATCGGTTCGATGGTTCGCACCGAGCGGAGCGCGACTAACCCGGCGAGGAGCGCCATGCCGAGCGTGATGATGGCGGCCCCGACGAGAACTTCGGGGCGTAATATCACTTGCGTACCGGCGGTTTCGGCACCGAATTTTAACAACATCACAATCGGGTACGCCACGACGATGCCCAGGATGCCGATCCAGAATGCTTGTGCGATCACCATGCCGTAGACTTTGCTACGCGGGATACCGAGCGCAAGAAGTGTGGCGATCTCCTTCGCAGATGCGATCGTGGCGGCGTAAAGCGTTTGCATCGTGACGACCGCACCGACCGCCAACCCGAGCAGTGCGGCATAGCCGATTGCGATCCCCGCCTTCGTCCGCAACAACCAGTACAGCCGCGAACTCACGGAGAATTCGTCGGCAGTCATCACGGTCATTTCGGGGTATTCGTCGCGCAGTTCTTTCGCCAAAGCGTTGGCGCGTTCTTGCGTGTCGCATTGTGCGATGAAGTATTTCGTGTGGTCGGCGGGCAACAGTGCGCCCATCAACTCGCTGGCGGTGTAGTGCGAACACAACACCCACGGTGCGGCGAGGCTTTTCAGGCCGCGGACGATGCCGACGAGCCGAACTTCGCGCCCGTTGATCTTCGCCGTGTCGCCGGTCTCGCGCATTCCCATCCGCGCCAAGTCGGATTCGTCCATCACGATGGCAAACGGTTCGGTGAGTGCTGTGCGTAAATTGCTATCGAGCACATCGGACGCCCCCGCTGGCCCCGCGTGACCGAGCAAGAAGCACAGATCGGTGCCACCGTTGGGCTTCTGAAAGTTGGCGAAGTGCGCGATGTACGGTTCGGGTGGCAACACGCCAGGCCGTTCGCCGATCCGCCCAATGTGGCTCACCGGAATCGGTTGCCCGAGGTCGACCGCTTTGACATCCTTCGAGCCGACCCAGACATTTCGCGGATCGGTATGATCGAGCGGCGTCGATGTGATGGTGAATAACCCGAGCATCAGCCCGAATTGCAGCGCCATCAGCACCGCCGAGAACGCAACCGCCCCCACGCCCGCCGCATAGCGGCTCTTTTCGTGCCAGAGTGTTTGCAGTGCGTAAGACATCGTTCTGCCACGGAAGGCGTATCGGTTTTGCGATCCATTTCAGTATACGTTTTTCAGAACCCCTACGATGGCTTCAGTGTGATTAATCGCACGTCCATCACGGCGGCTTTCGCCTTCGTTTTTGGCTTCACGGTCAGCGTGTAACGGCCGGCTTTCTCGAGTTTCAGCGTGCCAATGTCGCGCGGCTGGAAGTTCTGGAACCCGCCGGTTTCGACGACCGTGAAGTTCAATGTTTGCTCGCCGACCGAAACGTTCACTTCGCTGCCGCCGTTGCCGGTACCACACCCTTGCATGATCTCCACGCGGAACGTGCCGGGCTTCGTGACGGTGAACTCCCACGTCGCGTAATCGTCTTTGTTTACCCAGAAGCCGAGCGTGTTTTTGTGCGGCAACGGCTCGTAGCGCAACATGACGCCGTGGACTTCCGCGAATCGCGCGGGCAGCGGAATCGTGCCGTCTTTGGCTTGCGGATTCGGCCAGTAATTCGGGTTTGGCACCGGCATTTGCGCGCCGACTTCGGTGCGCCAGGCCGCGAGTTTCGCCGTCAGCGCTTTTGCAATCTCGGGCTTCGCTTCGATCAAGTTTCTGCTTTCGCTTATGTCCGATTTTAAGTCGAACAGTTCGCGACGGTTGTTCTCGTAATATTCGATGAGCTTGTACTGTCCGTCGCGGATCGCACCACCTGGCCGCGAACCTTGATTCGCATAATGCGGGTAGTGCCAGTACATCGCATCGCGTTTCGGTGCGTCGCTACCGTGCAGCAGCGAAGCCATACTGATACCGTCGAACTTCGCGGAAAGTGGTATGTCGCAGAGTTCGCACAGCGTCGGGAAAAAGTCTTGGCTGGTGACCGGCACGTTGCTGGTGCCGGGCTTGATGCCGGGGCCGACCGCGAGCAATGGCACGCGAATGCCGCCTTCGTACAGGTAGCCTTTGCCCTCGCGCAACGGCCCGTTGAACGTCGGCGGGTTCGCTTGCCCTTCGAGCGTTGCCAAACCGCCATTGTCGGATGTGAAAATCACAATCGTGTTGTCGCTGATTTTCAACTCGTCGAGCAACTTCCGCACGCGGCCGACGCTCTCGTCGAGGCTCTCCAACATCGCCGCATACACCGCGTTCGACTGCTTGCCGAAGGTCGGTTTGTCGGCGTACTTTTTCACCAACTCCGCCTTTGCCCGCATCGGTGTGTGAACGCCATAATGCGGCAAATACAGGAAGAACGGCTTATGCGCATTCGCACGAACAAACGTCTCGGCTTCGCTCGTCAGGCGATCCGTGAGGTACTCGCCCGCCTCGGCTTTCTCCAGGCCGGGCATGAACCGGCCCTTATTTTGGAACGGCGCAAAGTAGCTCAGCGGCGAACCCGTGTGATCGCCCGCGATGTTGATGTCGAAGCCTTGTTCTTTCGGCCCGAAGCCATCCCCGCCGAGGTGCCATTTGCCGATGTGCGCCGTTGTGTAACCGGCGGTTTTGAACGCCTCCGCGAGCGTGACTTCGTTCAACGGCAGTTCATTGCGGAACGCGGGGCGGTTCACGATCTGATCGGGGCGATTCGGGCGGCCGGGTATCCAGTCGGTAATCTGCAATCGCGCCGGATGCTTCCCCGTAAGCAGTGCGGCCCGCGTCGGCGAGCAAACTGGGCATGCCGCATACGCCTCGGAAAACTTCATCCCCGCCGTGGCCATGCGGTCCAGGTGCGGCGTCTTGTGGAACGTGCTGCCATAACAAGCGAGGTCCGCCCACCCCAGATCGTCCGCAACGATGAGTACGACATTCGGCTTCGCCATCACCGGCGAAGCCTGGACGAACAACGCGAATACGACGACGCGGGAGAGCGTAGACATTGCGATTCCTCAGTTCCTGTTTCATTGCAAAGCGGATGCGATTGTTCGGTCACCGGACTTTATACTTCGAGCGGGGTGATTCAGTAAGTTTTGTTAGCCCGACGCGCAAATTTTGATGTTGCGCTATCTTCCGGTTGGAACATTTTCCTTTGGAAATACAGGCAATCCGTATTCCGAAAGGATTTTGTAGGGGCACACCTTGTGGGTGCCTGGGATGAATCTTCCAGTCTCTAGCGTATGTTCCGGCACCCACAACGGGTGCCCCTACATTTGAATTGCGCTACTTCAAAACGCGCAAGCGAGGGGAACTTACGATAAGGCACGACATCGCAGAAAAAGATAGTAATTCCTCGCTAGCGCGTCGGGCTAACGGGAATGGATTGACTAACTGGTAACGTCTCATTTGCGACCGCGAGCAGAATAAATGTCCGGCTTCGCTAAATAGGACATTGACATCCTGAATATGCGAGTTATGATCTCACTGGGATTCCAAGCACTTTTGCTCTCCTGTTCGAAGTGAGGCCTGCGATGACAACTCGATTTGCGTTGCGTGTGGCGGTGGTTCTGGCGTTCGGTGTCAGCACCGGTTGGGCACTGACTGCCGCCGACAAACCGGGTCCAGACAAGGCGGCCGTCGAACGGACGCGCGAGCAGATTCTGATGCTCGACGACTTGTACAAAACGGCGGTCGTCGGCATCAGCCAGACGTACGCGGCGCAGCAATTCGACACGCCTGCCGCCGTGGTGGCCGGTGCGGTATTCGACGCAATGAAGAAGAAAGGCTGGCACG
>JAYSYI010000119.1:0-2202 GCA_043727665.1 Limnoglobus sp.
TTCGACGAGTCGATCGATTTCGGCGACGGTGCGTTTTTCCGTGACGGCGATTGTCATCGCATTCTTATGTTGCGGGTACCAGGTGCCGAGCGGCAAACCGGCGTGTATGCCTTGCTCGCGGAGCGTGGCCAGAAGGTTCGGCACGTGGGCTTGCACTTGAATGGCGAACTCTTTCGCGAAGGGCCGCGCGAAGAGAGCGGAGACGCCGGGCAGTTGCAGGAGTTGCTCGTGTGCGTAATGGGATTTGCGCACGCATTGCTCGGCAGTTTCCCGCAAACCGTGTGGCCCGAGCGCGGCGAGGAACACCGTTGCACGCAGTGCCAGTAGCCCCTGATTTGTGCAGATGTTGCTCGTCGCTTTGTCGCGGCGAATATGTTGTTCACGGGTCGAAAGTGTGAGCACCCAACAGCGTTTGCCGTTGCGGTCGACGGTCTCGCCGACGAGGCGTCCGGGCATTTTTCGCAGATACTCTTGCCGACACGTGAGGATACCGAGATACGGCCCGCCGTAGCCGAGCGGGATGCCCAACCCTTGCCCCTCGGCAATCGCGATGTCGGCCCCAAAGTTGCCGGGGCGTTTCAAAACACCCAGCGAAATCGGGTCGAAACTCGCGACGAACACCGCGCCGCACTTCCGTGCCACGTCGCCGATGGCTTGCATTTCCTCGAGGTGGCCGAAGAAGTTCGGCGACTGCGCGATGACGGCCACCGTGCTGTCATTCGCCACCTTCGCCACGTCGTCGGGGTTCAGATAACCATCGGGCGTCGGTATTGTCACGACGCTGTACTTCGCGTTTGCGGCGAAGGTTGCGAGCGTTTGCCGGTACTCGGGGTGAACGCTTTCCGCGATCAGCACATCGCCGGTGCGGCCGGTGATGCTCAGTGCCATCAGCACCGCTTCCGCCACTGCCGAGCCGCCCTCGTAAAGCGACGCATTCGAGACATCCATCCCCGAAAGCTGGCACATTAACGTCTGGTATTCGAAGATTGCCTGCAACGTGCCCTGGCTCGCCTCGGGCTGGTACGGCGTGTATGCAGTGTAAAATTCCGACCGCGACGCGATGGCATCGACGACCGCCGGAATGAAGTGATCGTACGCCCCGCCACCGAGGAAACAGACCGCCGACGATGCGGATTCGTTCTTCGCGGCCAACTGGTTCATGTGTTGCGTCAGTTCCATCTCTGCCATCGCGGCAGGGATGTGCAGAGGGCGTTTCAACCGCAATTCCGACGGGATCGGCGAGAACAATTCCTCGATGGAATCGACGCCGATTCGCTCCAGCATCGCGGCAATATCTTGCGGCGTATTTGGCAAGTAAGGCACGACAATACACTCCGTTGAAGTTGATGAATCCATGAGCCTGGTTGCAATCGAGGCAATAATGACTCCACGCTCTACCCACCCACCCATCCCTGGACTCATTCCCGATTTTCGGAACCAACCTAACCCAGTAACGACTTACGTCCGATTTCGAGCAACAGAAACCACGCGAAAACCATGTCAATCAATGGCCTTCGCTGATCTGTTTGTCGTATTGCACCTTCGAGAGCAGGTGATCGAGATTCGCGCCGGGGCTGAGTCGAACCTTCAGCAGCCAGCCTTTGCCGAACGGATCGGCGTTGAGAATCGCGGTGTCGGCGACGGCGGCCGAGTTCACTTCGATAACTTCGCCCGAAACCGGCGCAATCAGTGGCGACGTAGATTTTACCGATTCCACGACGCCGAATTCGTCGCCGGGCTTGATAGTTTTGCCGACTTTGAGAAGTTCGAGATATGTCACATCCGTCAGTTGTTCGACGGCAAACTGCGTGATGCCTACGGTGACAATGTCGCCATTGATGGCGGACCATTCGTGCGACGGGGCATAGCGAAGCGTTGACAATTCCATGCCGATATTCTCCATTAAGGTGACAAACCGCAATCGGCTACATCGCTGCAACAGCAGCCATACGCAGAATCGGCGTTCAACGCGAGAGCGATTTGAATCACTGAACTATTTTAGGCATTTGCTCCCAGACTGGTTATCGGACCGACTGACAGCCTGAAAAATATGGCTCTGGGTACGATAGCCATATCTCACGAAATGGCCGTTTCGCGAGATATGGAACCGAGAACCGCATTCGGTTGGATTGTCGCGGCTGTTGCGTCATGATGGGAGAAACGACCTCGAACGGGGGAAGGCAGCGATGGCTTTACCGAAAC
>JAYSYI010000120.1:0-2199 GCA_043727665.1 Limnoglobus sp.
CGTTATACAGGAAGTAGTTCGGCTTCGCGTCGGGCTTCGGCTCTTCGGTCGTCAGCGTGCCGCCCTTGATCTTGAAGAGCAAGCCTTCGGCCTGATCGACAGGTGGCTTGTACGCGAGGTTCGACGACAATTCGACTCGCTCCAGATCCTTCTTGACGACGTCCTTACCCTTGTACGTGTACTTCGCAGTCATGTCGTACGACCCGATTGGGCCGAGCGACATGCTCGTCTTCTTTTCCCACGTGCCGCCGATGGCCTGCTCGGTAGCTGGGGTCATGCCGAAGGTCGGGTCTGTCATTTGCTTCATCGCTTCGTCAGTCAGCATCTTGGCGAGCAGCTTTTCCATCTGTGCATTCACGCCGCCGAGTTTCTTGAGGAAGTCGCTCGTGCCATCGACCTTTTCCACGACCATACCTTTACCGAAGGTGATCGTGAACTCGGAACCGACGAGCTTACCGAAGAAATCGGCAAGGCCAGGGTTGCCGGTCGCGCCCGTGTCGCTGGGGTTGGTCGAGTCGTATTTCACTTGATTGCCAGCGATATCGATCGTCATCTTGACGCCTTCGATCGACTGCTTGACGAGCCACTTATCGCCGGTCTGCGACACGGGCAGCCATTTGAAGTAGAAGACTTGCTCGTGCTTTTGCACGAGGTCCGACCCGTTCATCACCTGAATCGTCTGCGTGACGATCGTGCTGATTTCCTGGTAGAACGCCTTATCTTTCTCGAATTTGAACTCGAACTTTTGCTTATCACTCGCAGGCGCGGCGGGCGCGGCTGCGGGTGGCACCACGGTAGGCACGGCAGCGGGTGGCACCACGGCGGGCGCAGGCGCTGCGGCGGGTGGCACCACGGCGGGCACGGGTGCGGCGGGTTT
Source organism: Limnoglobus sp. (assembly GCA_043727665.1). Classification (GTDB taxonomy): domain Bacteria; phylum Planctomycetota; class Planctomycetia; order Gemmatales; family Gemmataceae; genus Limnoglobus. Next base: position 878 of record JAYSYI010000120.1, read on the forward strand.
GGTCGGTGCGGCGGGTGGGGTTTGGGCAATGGCCGTCATAACCACACCGGCGAACGCGGCCACAGTCAGTCGAAAACGAAGTCGAAACACGTCGAACCTCCACAAGAACGGGCTGTCCGGGCGATCGCCGGCGGGGCATTTCGTGAACAAATTTTGTACCTTTCAGCCGTGTGGAAACAAGTGCGACCCGGAAAATCGGTGGGATCGTCGCGACTTCGCCTTCCCCAGACAACGAATTCCGGTTTACTCTGCGGCACGATCCGCCGCATCGATTGCCGAGGTTGCTTCGCGATGCCACCATTACCCGAAACCCCACACCGCACGTGGCGGCAACGCATGCGCACCCCGATCCGGGTGCTAATCGGCTTGTTCATTCTCGATGTCGGCGTCTGGGCGTTGGCCGATGTCTGGCAGCGCCATTCGCCCGACGATTACGCGATGCGTGTGGCGGGGTGCAAACGGTATCCGCAAGACCTTGTTATCGTCGGCGGCTCGCCGGTAAGCGAAGGCATCATCCCCGACGAATTTCGCGGTGGCGAATTCCCGAACGTCTATGCACTCGGGTTGCCCGGCGGCACGACGACGGAGTTCTACCATGCCGTGTTGCGATCTTGCCCGACGCCACCGAAGTTGTTGATCTACGGCATCACCGCCAGCGACATTAACGATAGCCGCAACGAACCGCACGGCCCCGCATCGCTGATGACGTTCGACGACGTTTGCGAATGGGCCACCACCCGCCCTGAGTCGCGCGAATGGGTAGTACGGCAATATTTGCTTGCGAAGGCATCGCGGTCGTGGTCGCTGTTTCGCTATCGGCACGGCATCCGGATGTGGGCCGCGTTGCAAGCCGATGCGTTGGCCCCCGGTGCGGCCCCTGAAGCCGTGCGCGAGGCCCGCGAACTGCGGAACTACGCCGATGCGATTGCATCCGGAAATGGTTACGCCCCCGCGGCAGGCTTCGTCACGCGGCGACACGACGTCAACAAGCAGACCGGTGCCGAACTGCCGCCGTTCGCGTTCTTGAATAAGTACAAAACGGGATCGCACTTAAAGTATCTGCACAAGCTCATCGACTGGTCGAACGCCAACGGCACGCAATTGATACTGCTCGATATGCCCGTGACTTCGGACCTGGAAGCACAGTATCCCGAGGCGTTCGCGGAGTATCGGCACCGGCTGCAAGAACTCGAACAACTACACGGCGTCACGATCATACGGGCGCATAGCGACATCGTCGGTATCACCGATGCGGGGTTCGCCGACACGATCCACCTCAATGGCGTCGGTGCGAAAGTCCTCTCGCAATGGCTTCGCCATCG
>JAYSYI010000121.1:0-2198 GCA_043727665.1 Limnoglobus sp.
CGAAGTTGCTTGTCGCTGACGAGGTAAACCTCGTCGATCGAATCGCCATCGCGCATCTGCTCGACGTATCGCCGACTCATGCCGTCCTGCTTTCATTGCGAAATCAAAAGAGAGTCTGTCACTTCCAATCTTACGAATTGAACTCGCCCGTGGACGCGATTAGCCTTTTCGCAGGGCTTCCTTGTGAATGGCCCGCGCCTCGGGTGCCCACGGTTGCGGGCCGACGCGGAGACCATCGTTGCGGACGAACGGTTTGCACATTGAGCGAAGGCTCTTCACGGTCCAGTTCGGTAACGCCGTCACGGCCCAATACAGCGCGGCCTTCGAGTGAAAGCCGCTTTCGCGTAGTAATTGCCCGTAACGCAGATGCGCTTCGCGGTAATCTTTGCGGTCGTAGGCGAGATATGCGTAGTAAAACTGCTCTTCGCAAAGTGCCTGTCGCAGGAGGCGTTTTTCTTCGACGCCGAGGTTCGGCATGCTGGCGAGGTGCGAACGTCGCGTTTCGCAGAACTCGTTTGCCATGCGGTCGACACCCGTCGTCATTTGCGAGGGATGTTGCAAGTAGATCGCGAGCATCTCGGGCAGGTACGCGAAGACGTGGGAAGCGGCGAGCCGCAGATAAAGTTCCCAGTCGCCGGCCGCATTGAGCTTCGGCTGGAACAACCCGGCCGCAATCAGCAATTCACGACGCTGGAACACCGCCCCCGTGAACACGAGGTTACGGCGGATGAGCAACCGGTGGAACGCAGCCCGTTCGAAGACGCGAAAACCGTTGCTGGGTGTGTGCGCGAGTTGCTTGAATTCGTCGCGGCCTGCCCATTCGTCCCATGGCGAGAAGCCTTCATTGTCGTTGCCAACTTGGGCGTTCGCGAAGACGATCCCGACTTCCGAATGCGTATCGAGGAACGCGAGCATCTTCGGGGCGACATTCGGCAGCCAGAGATCGTCCGAATCGAGATATGCCACGTAAGTGCCAGTAGCGGCCCGGATTCCGGTATTCCGTGCGGTCGATAAACCTTGGTTCGTTTGGTAAATGTAGTGGATGTCGGAGCCGTTGAGTGTCTCGATCACGGTCTTGGTATCGTCGGTTGAGCCATCATCGACGACGACGATTTCGAGGTCCGATTGCGATACACCCGATGCGCGAAGCGATGCCAAGCACCCCGGTAGAAACGACGCACGATTATAGGTGCAAACGATCACGCTCAATCGTGGCATCAATGGTTACCTGTAATCTCGACAGTTCTGGGCTACAAATCCGCGGATTGACCTCAAACAATAGGATACATCCTACGCGGAGTTAGGCTATTTCCATTTTGGGAGTATACCCGAATTTCAAGTCAGACCCGCCATAACCCGATTCGTATCGTATTTTATCGGTAATTCACACTGTTAATCCAAAATCAGTTGGTAAACTTCGATCAAACGATTGATGCCCTGACCACCGTAGGTTGTCTTTATGCCAAAGCCAAAAAAACCAGACCCCGACGATTCCGGGTTCGAAGTCGTCGACGACGACGATGCGCGACCGAAACCGAAGCCACGTGCCCCGCTTCCCACCGCGAAGCGCTTACCCGCTCCGGCCCCGAAAAAGCCGAAACGGGTGCCAGTAGAGGAACCGGGGTTCGAAGTCATCGACGATACGGAAGTCTCCGAGTTGACGGAAGAGTACGACAATCGTGGGCGCAAACCGAAAAAGAAAGCGAGTCGCGTTTCCCAAAAGAGCCGCGACGAGATGAAGCGTGCCGACAGGGAAGAGCGGGAGAAACAGAAGGAAGAGGTCATCAACGAGTGGACGTTGCCGATCTTCTTTATGTTTTTCGGGCTGGTGCTGACTCTCGTTTCGTCGGCTGGTTACGCACGCAAAGTGCCCGATGCACAACTGAACGTCGCTGGAGTGATGGCACTAACCGTGATTTTCACCGCGTTTATCATTCCCGTTGCGATCGTGGCGCTCATGGTTATCGGCAACATAATGGGCATTTCCTACGGCACCGTTACCAACGCCGTGCGGGCGCTGGCGGCGATCACTTTCATGGCCAACGGCATCTATTGGCTCGGAAACTGGATCACGCTACTCGGCATGTTCGTGACGCCCGTACTCGCCCTCGTTGTCACCTTCGGTTTGTTCATGACGCTATTCGATCTCGATCCGCAAGAGACGATGGCGTCGATCGGTGCGCTGAACTTACTGCTTT
>JAYSYI010000122.1:0-6822 GCA_043727665.1 Limnoglobus sp.
GGAACGAAAGAAGCCCCCGGTGAACCGGGGGCTTCTTGCGTGAATTGCGTTGCGTTTACTCGGCGGCTTCGGGGGCCTTTTCGGTGCCGGGGAGTTGGAACAGCGGGCCGGCGGTACCCATACCGCCCCGCAGTTCGCGCTTGTCGGACTTCCCGCCCTTGCCGTCTCTGCCGTCGGACTTCGAGTCGTCGGGGCGTTCGCTTTCGTTGCCGCCCATGATCTCATCGGGGACATCGTCGGGCACGTTCGGGTTGTCCACGTCTTTCATACTCAAGCCGATCTTGCGATCCTTGGTATCCACACGCAGAACCTTTACGTCGACGTCGTCGCCGACTTTGACCACTTCCTCCGGCGATTCGATCTTCGCTTCGCTTAGTTCGGAGATGTGCAACAAGCCTTCGAGGCCGGGTTCGAGTTCGACGAACACGCCGAAGTTCGTGAGCTTCGTGACTTTGCCGCGCACCTTCTGGCCGGGCTTGAATCGCTCGGGGATATCGGTCTCCCACGGATCGCTGCCCATTTGCTTGAGTCCGAGTGCGACTCGCTTGCGTTCTTGATCGACGCTGAGCACGACGCAAGTGATCTTTTGGCCCTTCTGCACCACTTCGGAAGGGTTCGACACTTTGCGGACGTAGCTCATGTCCGAGACGTGCAGAAGGCCATCGATGCCTTCTTCGATCTCGATGAACGCGCCGTAGTTCGTGAGGTTGCGAACGGTACCGGACACCTGCGTGCCCGTGGGGTACTTCTTCGCGACTTCGTCCCACGGGTTCTGCTGGCACTGCTTCATGCCCAGCGAGATTTCCTTTTTATCGTGGTTGATGTTGAGGACTTCGACCTCGACCTTGTCGCCGGTGTTGACGACTTCGCTCGGGTGAGTAATCCGCTTCGTCCACGACATTTCGGAAATGTGCACGAGGCCTTCGATGCCCGGTTCGAGTTTGACGAACGCCCCGTACGGCATGATGTTGACGACTTCGCCTTCGTGGCGGCTCTTGATCGGGTACTTGGCCTCGATGTTCTGCCACGGGCTGGGCGTCTTGTGCTTCAGCGACAGTGCGATCTTCTCGCGATCGCGGTCGATGTGCAGAATGTATACTTCGAGCACTTGGTCGATCTTGACGACATCGTGCGGGTTGGTGACGCGGTGCCAGCCCATGTCGGTGATGTGCAAGAGGCCGTCGATACCGCCGAGGTCCACGAACGCGCCGAACTCGGCGATGTTCTTGACCGTACCGGTGCGGATCTGGTTTTCTTGCAGTTCCTTGAGCAGCGTTTCCTTCTGAATCCGGCGACGATCTTCGATGAGCTTGCGACGGCTGACGACGATGTTGCGGCGGATTTCATCGATCTTGAGGATCGTGCATTCGATGGTCTGATCGATGAAGTATCCGATATCGGGGGGACGCCGGATATCGACTTGGGACGCGGGCAGGAAGACGTTGACGCCGATATTGACGAGCAGACCGCCCTTGATCTTCTTGAGCACTTTGCCGGTGACGACATCGCCTTCTTTGTGCTTCTCGAGGACTTCGTTCCACTCTTTTTGACGCTTGGCTTTGCGGTAACTCAGCGAGATCGTGCCGTTTTCGTCTTCGACGCTCTCGAGGAGCACCTCGACGGTGTCGCCGACTTTCGGAATGCCCGACCCGTTTTCGCCTTCGTCACGCCATTCGTCGATGCGAACGAGACCTTCAGACTTGTAGCCGATGTCGATGACGACTTCTTCGCCCCGGACTTCGACGACGGTGCCGATGACGATCTTGTTTGCTTCGTAATCTTTGTCGGATTGACCGATCCAGGCGGCGATTTCCTGTTCGAAGTCGCGCTGAATGTCTTCTTCGATTTCCAGCGGTGCGTCGAATTGACGCATGAGATTGCGGTTGACCATAGTTTATTCGGGAGACAGCGGCCCAGGCAGCGAGGCGATTGGAACCCAGGCTTGGCAGACATTAGAGTGAACGACACGCCCGGCAAGCCAACGGCCCGCACAATGAGAGTGTTCAATTGTAATTCTAGGAACCGTACATCCGCCGCAACAGGGGCGCAGAAAAAAGGTTTTATTTGATACCGTTTCAGAATGGGCGAAGCCGCGTCCCACGGTATCACCATGGGCTACGTGAGCGATCCCTTCAGGACCGAAGAACCAGCAAACCCCGACACTGAAGGTGTCGCTCTCTCAGCCCATGGTGTAACCATGGGACGCTGGGGCTACCGTGGGGCCAATGGGTGCGGCCGCCTCCCATGGTTTCACCTTGGGCCAAGTGAGCGGTCCCTTCAGAACCGAAAACAGAACCCCGACCCGGTGGCGTTACTTCTCCTTTTGCACCACTTCGACCGGTTTCCAGTTGTACACGAAGCGTTTGAAGGCGTATTGGCCCGCTTTCCAGATGATGAATAACGATGCGACGACGATCGGCAGCGAGCAGGCACCGGGCGGCACCACGAAGTTCTTTTTCTTCGTGACTTCGTTTTCCGTTTCGTCTTCGAGGTCCATTTGACGGAAAAGATCGCTCATGTTCGTTAGCGAGAAATAGATCACCGCAATAAAGATCAGCACGACGATGACGCAAGCGGCGGCGGGTAGGTGGTGTTTGACGTAATCGCCGGTGGTGTGCGCTTCGATCTTCTTGGTTTCGTGGCGGCGACGCTGCACCATGTCGTAGCCGCAGTTCAGGCAGATTGCCGTATCGGGCGGGTCGAGTTCGATCGCGCAGAACGGGCAACGCGCGATATCGAACTCGTTGGCGGTGATGCCGTACGGGTTGTCGTTATCGTCGTCGTCTTCGATGGGTGGTTTCTTAGCGGCGGGTGCGGGTGCGGCGGTGGGCTTCTTCGGTGCGGCGGGTTTCTTCGGCGCGTCGGCAAGTTTGAACGTATCGCCCGCAGGTTTCGGCGGAGCCGGTTTGGCCGTCGCGGGTTTGGCACTGCCGACTGTCGGCACGGCGAACACCGTTTGGCACTCTTTGCAGCGGATCTTCTTGCCCGCCATCGCTACCGGAACTTTCATTCCTTTCGCGCAGCTCGGGCACGAGACGGGGATCGTATCGGCCATGCGGACCTCTCGGGATGAAAACGATCGGGAATCGAGGAATACGACGATTGAACCGGCATCCTATAAGTTAGAAGATAGTTGCGGACACGCCAGCGACGACCGCGCGAACCGCCCGACAATCCACCCGAACGGCCCGCTCACCCGGACCGACACCATGACCACCGAACCGCGAATTCTCGTTTCCCTCGCCACTTACAACGAACGCGACAACCTGCCTCGGTTGATCGAAGAGATCCACGTCGTTCTCCCCGATGCGCACATTCTCATCGTCGACGATAACTCGCCCGATGGCACCGGTCGCCTCGCCGATGAACTGGCCGCCAAGGATTCGCGCATCCATACGATTCACCGCCCCAAGAAGCTCGGCCTCGGCACCGCGACGCTCGCCGCGATGCACTTTGCCATGGATAACGGCTACGATTACCTGCAAAACATGGATGCGGACTTTAGCCATCCGCCACGTTTCCTGCCGGGAATTCTCGCCGGAATGCAAACCCACGATGTGATGATCGGCTCGCGTTACGTCCCTGGCGGTGCGACCGAAAACTGGCCCTTGAAGCGGCGAATCATCAGCCAGACAGTGAATGGCATCGTGCGGTTCCTGTTCCGAATGCCGGTCAAAGACGCCAGCGGCGCGTTCCGCTGTTACCGTGTGTACACACTGCAAAACACCGATCTCGATCGCATTCGATCCCGCGGATATTCGTTCCAACAGGAAGTTCTCTTTCGCTGTTTCAAGGCCGGTGCGCGGCTCGGCGAATTTCCAATTCTTTTCGAAAATCGCCGCGCGGGAAGCAGCAAGGTCAACGGCATGGAGGCATTGCGTTCGATCGCGATGATCTTCTTCATCGGGCTGCGTAACTTCGTCGGACTCGAACGTGTTCGTACAAAATCTGTTGCCGTAACGACCCCACCGCCAACGATAACGATGCGAGGTTCCTCGTGAGCGCACCGAAAATCCCCATCGTCGGCGTTGGACCCGATGGCCTTGCGGGCCTGACACTGCGTTCGCGCGAACTGCTGACCTCTATCGAACTCGTGTTCGGCTCGGACCAAGTACTGCGCTTGTTGCCCGAACTGACCGCCGAGCGCGTGCGGATCGGGACCGACTTGCCGAGTATCGTCGAGCGAATCAAGACGAACGCGGGCGGCAAACGCATGGCAATCGTCTCAATCGGCGATCCGTTGTTCTACGGCACCGCGCGTTACCTTTGCGATAAAGTCGGCCCGGATCTCTTCGAAGTCGTGCCGCACATCAGCAGTATGCAACTCGCGTTTGCACGACTCAAAGAGACGTGGGAAGACGCGTATCTCACCGATCTTTCGACGAAGTCGCTCGACGATGTTCTCGACAAAATTCGCGGGGCCGAAACCGTCGGGTTGTTCACGAGCGAAGCCTACACGCCGGGCCGCATCGCACAGGAACTGCTCGCGCGAGGCATCGATTACTTCCGTGCCACAGTCTGCGAAAACCTCGGCGGCAAGGACGAACGCATCACGCAGGGCGAACTCAACGACTTGCAAACGATGGCGTTCGATCCGCTGAATATCCTGATTTTGAAGCGTCTACCGGATCGCCCCGATGCTCAACGCACCGGCAGCAAACTCAGCCGGTTCGGCAACCCCGACGATCTGTTCGCCCAAAGTCGGCCGAAATCCGGGCTGATTACGCAGGCCGAAGTCCGCGTGTTGGCTCTCGCGCAAATGGACCTGCACACCGCCGATGTCGCGTGGGATGTCGGCGCGGGCAGTGGTTCCGTAGCGATCGAGATCGCACAACTCGTCACGCCCGGCGTCGTGTATGCCATCGAACAAGATGCCGCCGATTTCCACCTGATCTCGGCGAACCTCGAAACCTTCGGCGTGAAAAACGTGAAGCCCGTCTTCGGTACCGCCCCCGCCGTTTTCACCGGCCTGCCCGCCCCCGATGCCATTTTCATCGGCGGCAACGGCGGCGAAATCTCGCGACTCCTCGAAGCCGCGTTCACGGCGTTGCGCCCCGGCGGGCGGCTCGTCGTCAACGTCGGCACGCTCGAAATGCTCTCCGCGACTTATGCTTCGATGAAGCGCCTCGCCGCCGGTCGCGGCACCGTCGATGTGCAATTGGTCAACATCTCTCGCGGCGTCGAACAAATGGAAAGCCTCCGTTTCGAGGCCGTCAACCCGACGTTCATCCTGCGAATCCGCAAAGTGTGATGTTCGACTCACTTCAAAAATGTGATCCACGTCGTTGCGATCAAGATTGGCACCAAGATAAATATCGCATAGGCGATGTAGCCGAAGAACGAAGGCATCTGGTAGCCACTTTCTTCGGCGATCGCTTTCACCATGAAGTTGGGACCGTTGCCAATGTAACTATTCGCACCCATGAAGACCGCGCCGCAACTGACCGCAGCAAGCAATGCCGGTTGGCACGCAGCGAGGTCCGCGAAACTCGCACACGGGCCAACCTGCACGGCGAGCGAACCCATCGTCACGTACGTCGGGGCGTTGTCCAGGCCGCTGGACAGGATCCCCGTTATCCAGAAGAATTGCCACGGCTCGGTAATGCCGAATAGGTTTCCGTGCTTGCCCAGAAGGGCAAGCGCGGGCACCATCGCCACGAAGATGCCCGCGAACAACACCGCCACTTCGACGATCGGCCCCCACGCGAAGCGGTTCGCTTCCCGGACCGCCTTCGGCGTCCGCCACACGGACAACCCCGCCATCGCCATCATAATCAGTTCGCAAATGGGGAATTCTTTAATGTACTTTTTCGCCAACACCGCCGCAATCACGCCGAGCATCAGCGGTAAACTTAACTTCCAGCCGCGTATCGAAACCGGCTCCCGAATGCGGTCGTCGGTTCGAATATCAATCGGGGCTTCACGACTGTAGGCTTGCATGTCCCAGATGAGAAACGTGAAGAGTAATAATCCATTCACGAATAGCCATTGTGGCCATAGACGCATCGTCCAGAAGAAATCGACGCCATTCAAGAAGCCAAGGAATAGCGGTGGGTCGCCGAGTGGCGTGAGCAGGCCACCGCAATTGCTGACAATGAAGATGAAGAAAATTGGGATGTGTTTGGTGTTTTTGCGTTCGCGATTCGTGCGTAACATCGGCCGAATCAGCAACATGCTCGCGCCGGTGGTGCCGACGATATTCGCGAGCACCGCACCAATGGCCAGAAACGCGATGTTCGTCGTCGGCTTTGCGGGTAAGTCGCCGTCCAGAACGACACCGCCGGAAATCGTGTACAGCGCACCGAGCAGCGCGATGAACGAGAGATATTCTTCGATGCCATGCCAGAGGAATTTCGGCCCGTTGGGTACCGTCAACAGATAGATTGCGATGGGCACGCATAGACTGGCCGCGACGATCGCTTTGTTGCGGTTGGCGTGCCACCAATGTTCGGCCACGAGCGGAAAAACGGCAATCGCCAGCAGTAACATCGCGAACGGCGCAGCCGCCACTGCGGGCACTTCAAGCGTTTCGCCCGGCCCCGCGGCCCCTGCATACGCCGGTACACAAACAATAACAAGCATGGCAACGATGAGCCGAACCGACATGGCAAACGTCTCCGAACATTGCGAACGAAAGTGTCGATTCTATCTCCACAAACGGGAGTGTCTACAAACGAAGAAACCCCTTGCAAATGCAAGGGGTTTCTTCGTTCGGATCGATCAAGCTCAGCTTGCGGCTGGGGCCTTGATGTTGCTGTTGACGTAGCTGAACGTCTGGCTGGCGGACGAACCCAGAGCGGTGATGGCGGCAATGCAGACCAC
>JAYSYI010000123.1:0-6817 GCA_043727665.1 Limnoglobus sp.
GGCGACCGAACCGGCGGGGACCGGACGATGGTTCCTTACTTGGCCCGCGCCGCAGTGGCCGCCGGTTGCGATGCGGTGTTCGTCGAAACGCACCCCAACCCCGAATCGGCACCCAGCGATGGGCCGAACATGATCCCGCTCGCCGAACTGCCGAAATTAATCCGAACGTGTACCCGAATCCGAGCGGCGCTCGACGCCCCGGAGTGACCCCACTGAGTCGCCGAATGAAATTGCTCCCCGTTTGCCTGGTGATGTTTGCGATTTTCGGTTGCACCAAACCGCCGACGACGATCACCGGCCCTGCCGATACGAGAGTCGTTGCGGTCGATCCGTGGCCGATACTCGCGGCGACGATTCGGCGTCAAAGCGATGTTGGCACCATCCGTCAGGGATTGAACCAATTTGCCGCCGATGCGTCCGCGAATTCCGCAGACGCCACGATTCCGAACCTGCCCGCAACCGCGTTGCAATCGTACGTTGATCGATTCCGGCCATCGGACACAGATCGTCGCGAAATCGAATCGAAAGCGTTCACGAGCCTCGACCCGAATTACATTGTTGAGTGCATGTACTTCCGCGACGTTGTGCGCTCCTTGGACGTCTCCGGTTTGCCACTCGACAAGCAAGCGAGTATCGGTTTTGCGTGGGTCTGCCGAAATGTGTACCTTCAACAATGGCTGCTCGGCCAGACGCAAGAAGGCATCATATACGCACCGCCGGTGCCGCCATCGTACGTGTTGCGTCGCGGCTATGGCACTGGCCTCGAACGCTGCTACGTGTTTTTGGCGGTGCTGCAACAGATGGGTTTCGATGCCGGTTTCGTTGGCGTAACGGGCCGCGAAGAGGCACCCGAAACCGCGATTGTCGACAACAAAATCGGGAAGGGTCCATTCTGGGCGGTCGGCGTGCTCGTCGGCAAAGACGTGCTGTTGTTCGACCCGTGGCGAGGCGAACCGCTGCCTGGCCCTGGTGGTAAAGGCATCGGAACGCTCGCACAATTGAAGGCCAACACCGACCAACTGAAGCCGTGGATCGACGACAAAGCAAAACCGTGGGACGTAAAGCTCGATGATGTCAAGTTGTCGACGGTTTACCTGAGCGCACCGTTCTCCGCACTGTCGATGCGGATAAAGCTCCTCGAAGAAAAGTGCCAGGGCGATATTGGCGTCGCACTCGATTATGACGTCGACGCAGTGGCCAGCCGATTTGCGGTCAGCCTCGGTGCTTCACCGTCGTTCTGGGGGCCGCCGGTCAAGACGAGTACGAACTGCTACACGCGGGTGTTAGCGTCGTTCTTACCGGCAGAAGAAGGCGGAAACGATCGCACGACGGGGGCCATGCAACTGTTCCTGCGACTGACGAAGATCGAGCCGATCCCGTTGGCGTTGTACGCTCCGCCTGTGGAGTTGACTGCAAAGGAAGCCGCCACCCGACTGCAACTGTACTTTGGCGGTTGGTTCTTGGAGAAGTTCGTCGAACCGGCCCCACGGGAGAAGATTCAACGCGGCCAGTTCGGCGAGGCGATCAAAATCCTCGTCGAACGCGAACTGCAATCGACGGTATCCCGCGAACGCACTCGGTTGAACGCGCAGTCCGAGATGCTGATTCGCGAATGGTGCCAGACCGCAAATGAGACTTACAACACGTTGAGTAAAGCGAGATTGTCGACAAACCGCCTCACGGATTTGCCTGCGGCCGAAAAGCTCGTCGAAGAATTCTGGACGTCGCGACCCGCCGCGATCCAGGCGATCACCGACACTTCGATTGCATCCGTCGGCCTCGCCGAATCGGCGTACCTACTCGCCGTGTGCAAGCACGAGCAAGCCGAACGCAGCCAGGTACGCTATCAGAAAGCTTCGCTCGCGGGTGCGGAGAAGATGCAGCAACGTGCGTTGGTATTGGCACAAGATTCGTGGAATGTCGCGAATGATGCGTGGCAACGCTACGACGCGCAGTCCGCCATGTTTGCGAAAGCGATGCCCGAACGCACGGCACACATCCAGCAACTGAAGCAGCGTGCCGCCACGCTCGCCGCTGATCCGAACCGCGATAAATGACGACGCGGTTTAATTGAACATATTCATACTCGCGAGCCGTCGTACAAACACGATGCTTCCGACGACGGCGGACGTGAGTCCGGCCATCAGCACGGCACCGGCGGCGATGTCGAGGCAGCCCTGAATGCGGTTCTTGCTCTGCGCATCGAGGCCGTGAAAGAGTGTTTCGATGGCGCTGTTGAACAGTTCTGCGGTGAACACGAAGCCGATGCATCCGATGAGCAGGCACCACTCGATCGGGTCGCAACGCAACACGAATGCCGTCGCCACAACGAGTACGGCAACGAAAAAGTGAACGTAGAAGCTGGAGTGCCCGCGAACGCCGCGCTTGATGCCACGAAAGGCCTCACGGAACTTCTCCCGCCAGCGGCGTGGCTTCTTCGGCTTAGCCGTGCCAAACGAGGAATCGTCGGGGTTCCACTTCATGCCTCGCCCGATCGGTTTGGGGTACAGAGGATCCACCGTTGCACGACCTCCGCACTATTGTTGAATGAACGGCGACCCGATGCGGCCCGCTCCCGTACCCGCTGCGAGGTTCGGGACGATCGAGAACTGGATGCCAAAGTTGTTGACGAGTGCGTTGTAAGTGAGCCCCAAATACACCGAAAGATCCGGCCCCGTGCGAACGACTGTAAACGTATTTGACAGCGCGAGTTGCGTACCGAAGTCGTAAGTCGAAGCGACGTTGACGCCGTACTTTTTTGTAAGTTGGTAGCCGAACGATGCGGTGACGGCTTTGCTGTTCACCGGTTCGATCTGACGGTAACCGAGGAAGAAGTTCGAATTATCTGGTCGCGCGAAGTAGGCACCGACACTCCAGTATCGAGCACCGAAATCGAATGGATCGAACCAACCCGCTGCGGTGAGCGCGGTTTGATCGCCAACGTTCCAAATGTAGTTGTATTCCAGGAACGACACGGACTTTCCGAAGTTATCTTTATTGGGATCGGGGAAGATCGAAGCGGAGAGATCGAGTGACATCCAGTCGACAGTATGTTCGCGGCCAGTGAAACCGCGTTTCGTTTGCAAACGCTGATCGACACCGACGCGAAGCACTTGGAGTTCGTCGAGAGTATCGACGCGATTGTCGACGCCGCGGCGAATCGCGTAGCGTTGCGGGTCGAATATCGGCGATGTCGACAGCGCCAGACCCGCAGCACCTTTCGTGTAAAATGTCTGCGCCGGTGTAATCGTGCGATACCCTTGGTCGATGGCATCATCGTTTAAGCGGTCGAGCAATGGCAACTGCCCAAACGGCGTATTCGTGCGGGTAATCCGATAATCGGAGTGTAGAGTCGCCTTGTGAAACAAGCCCTTCACGTTGAACAATTCGCTCGTGGCATCGGGGTAAAGCTGCGACACCGACACCGACGATCGCACGCCGCCACCACCATAAATGCGTCCTCGTTGCTCGCCGGAAAGATCGTTCGTGTAGCCCGTCAAATCGAGTAAGCCGTACGGCACGACATTCACTGGACCCGCACGTACGGGTAAGCTGAGTTCTTGCATCCAGTCGAGGCGGCCCGTGTCGAGACGTTGCTGTTCGGTGGACAACAGCGCAAACGGGGTGACCGTTGTCGGGCGAAATTGTGCGTAGCCTGCGTTCGCCCGCGAATTATAAGTGAACAAGTCGAAGAACGATTGCCCGATGAGATTGCCCGACACTTTCGGTAGCCAACGCGTTTCGGTGACCCAGTCGCGTTTCTGTCCACCCTGGGCGTAAATCGAGCCTTGCCATTTGCCAGTGCTGGCGGCGAGGTTCAGGAACGATTCCTGGTTGTATCCCAGATCGAATTCTTGCTTGAAGAACTGCTCGAGGTAGTTCTTGTCGCTGATATACGCGAGTTGTCGTTGAAGTGTGACGTGTCGACGGCCATCGAGAAAATTTCCCTCGGGGTCGCGGTCGGCAAGGACTTCAAATTGTGTACGCCACAGCGCCCGGCCGCGAAACGAAGGGTTTTTCGGCTCGATACCCCGATCGCCACCGAGGATGTCGATGCCTTTGTCATTGATGCCATAAAGTCGGAATTCATTTTTGATAGGTCCACCGAACCCAAAGAAGCTCGGGTCGCGTGCCGTGTAATCCGTCCCGAAAGCGGCGCCGCGATCCGTTAGGTAGTCGAGGTGGAGCTTCCAGTTATGGTTGTCCGGCCCGCGTAATGCCAGCAACTTGTACATGTCGAACGTACTGTAGAACTGACGCCCAAAGATGCGGTCGTTGCCGAAGCCGATACCGGACAGCGGCCCGAGCGGTTCGGCCGGGTCTGTACGTGAATACGGCGTGTAGAAAATCGGCACGCCGAGAACTTCCACGCGGGTATTTCGCCCGGTCAGAACCCGCTCCGAACCGTAATCGACATCGCCCGTGGTGATGCTGCGATAGGGAATGCCGAAGATATTTCGCCGCACCGTTTCGCGTTCGCGAAACTCGATGTCGCGCGACAAAAACTCGATCGACGGATCGGACGGCAACTTGCTCGAATACACGCCGGCACGCTTCGCGTTCCACTCGTTTTTACCGAGACGGTTGATCCGCTCCGCGTACAAGTGTACCGAATCCTTCAGGTGATCGAACGCCAGTTCGAGATCGGCCTTGAGCGCAATCGCCTTGTTTTTGTTGACGTCGTAATAGATCTGATCCGCACGAAGCGTCCGCGTCAGGTACGACTTCTGGCCGAATGTCCCCTGCGTTTCGTCCTTGCTTCGCACGACGACGTTCCCCGTAAGGAACATCTCGATTTCCATCGGTTTATCGCCCGTTGGTTCGTTCTGCGTCGCCAGACCGTCCATGGCATTCTTGCCGTTTAAGCCTTTGATCCAGACGACGAGGTTATCGGCGGCGAACTCGAACTCCTGCGCCACCGGCCCTTTACGCCCGGCGATTTCGTAGGTGATATTGATGATGAGGCCACCGGTGTAAACCAACCGCTGCGTCCCATCGCCGATCGGGATGAAGTCGAATTTGCCGAGGTTGCCGTAACGCGGGCTGAAGCGGAGAATCTGGTTGCGCGCGTTGGGTAAATTCACCCGCGAACCTTCGGTTAGAAATAGCTCTTCGTTACGCGGTGCCGTGGGGCGAACGGGTGGCCCGACGCCCGATGGTGAGTCGGGTATACTGGGAATCGGCGACGGCAGTTGCAAACTGTTACGCGGGAACGGATCGGGGTCCGCAATCGTAGGCGCAACGACTGGTGGTTGGTCTAATTGTGGCAACGGGATCGGGAGGCGCGGCAATTCCTGCCCGAACGCCAACGCGACCGTGCTAAGAACTACCAATATCGCGGCCATTCGCCTAACCACAGCCCCTCCATGGGCACGTGTTCCAGCCGAGTGCAAAGCCATCACTCATCCGTGAGTCGCGGACTATAACCCGAACGGAAATGGCGTCAAGCCAGATAGAAAACGCGTGCGATTCCGTAAACTGATACAGACCGCGCATCCTCAACAGGACTTCGAGATGCAAAATTTTCGCACGATTTACGCGTTAATCGCTATCGCAACGCTCGCGTTTGCACCGTCGACATTGCACGCGGCGTTCGTCGTTGTTTCGAATGCCACCGGGGAAATGATCCGCTTCGATCGCGTGCTTCCCGATAGTAAAACCAAAACCGAAACGTTGCTTTCCGGCGAGTCGCGACCGTACCCATCGGGCAAAACTCTCGACCTCGTTTACCAGTCAGGAGGGAAAGACACGCCCGTCAAGTTGAACGCTTACGCCGCCTACGTATTCGTGTCAAAAAAAGCGGTGTTGGACCTACGCGGAATCGAACTCGCCGGAACCTCCTTGGCAGTCGGCGACAGTCCGGATTCCGTTTCCGTCGCTTCGGAACTTACGGTGAATGTGAAAATTTACGTCGATGAAACCGAGCGCCGCACGAGAAAAACATGGCAGACGGCACTGCGAAAGCGCTTCGATCAGGCCGCCGAGATATTGAAGGCCCACACCGGCGTGATCTTCGCGTTGAGTGGCTTCGACGACTGGACGACCGACCCCAACGTCGTTGATTTGAAAGGCTTACTCGGCGATTTTGAAACGCAAATCAAGGCCGCACCCGCAACGATTTGCATCGGCTACACGAGTCGTAAGTTCGAGGCGATCGGCAACGAGACCGCGAAGCCGCTCGGGTTCGCGGTCGCACGCTCAGCACTGCGTTCGCACATCTTGGTGCGCGAATCCGAGCCACGCACCGAACCCGAACGGGTCGAACTGCTCGTGCAGCAACTCGGCCGCTACCTCGGTGCGATTACTAGCCCCGACCCCAACTCGGCGATGCGGATTCGCCTCGGCGACGGCAAAGCGACTTCGGCCCGCTTCCGCATCGGTTTCGATCCGCTCAACGTGTTGGTCATGAACATCTGGGCCGACGAATTACGCTCCGGCAAGGTCAAGAAACCCGGCGATCTATCAGCGATCGTGCAAACTCGCCTCGGCCGCATTTACGGCACGCTCTCGATTGCCTTGCCCGATGTCGCGATGGATGCAGAATATCTGGCCATGCTCGAACGTGCGGGAATTGCCACGGAAGCGAACGTGCCTAACACGCCCGTCGTGGAAGGCAAACCGAAAACGACCCCAAAAGTCGACAAGTTATTGACGCCGAAAGAAGAGGCCGTCCGCAAGGTGATTGCAGCAATCGTCGTACGAGCCACCGAGAATTCCAAACTGCCCGCAACGGGTGCCGCCGGGGCGAAAGTGCGTTTGAAAGGCGACGAACTCACGGTGGTCTACGTACAAACGGCGGCCACGGCGGCGCTGACGG
>JAYSYI010000124.1:0-2190 GCA_043727665.1 Limnoglobus sp.
GCCGCAGGCTCGCGGTGAACTCGGCAATGCGTGCATCGGTGAGTTGCAAGGTGTCCAGGTATACCGCTCGATCGAGCAGCCAGTTGCGGGCGCGGCCACGCCAGCCGAAGTGGCGATATTCGGGGTTGCCCCAGACCTTCGCCACGCGCTGCCCCAGTCGCCAGCCGGACCATTCATCGGAGCGCAACGTGCAGGCGTACTTCCACTGCTTCGCGGCTTCGTCGATGCGGATCGTCAGTGGCACGCCCGTCGAACCGGAGGTGCGCTTCACCAGCAGTTTCGATGGGTCGAATTGCGACGACAGAAACTCGCGTTCGCGGGTCCGCAAGTCGGCCTTCGACACGATCGGAAAGTGCCGCAAATCTTTGAGCGTTTTCACATCGTGCGGGTTGACATCCGCCGCATCCCACGCATGTCGGTAGAATGGCACATGGTCGTATGCATGGTGCAATACACGCTGGAGCGCAACGAGTTGCCGGGCGCGAATCGTCTCGATGGAATCGAATTGCGTTTTGCGAAGTTCGCGCAGGTAACGCAAGTGCTGGCTGCCCGATTTCCAAGCGGCCAACGGCTGCATAATGTGCCGATTCGCGAAGCTGAGCATCCATGCCCCTCGTGATGTTTTGTGCGGTAAGCCCTGCGACAATGGGTGATGTCCCTACCCATGGTATCACCATGGGCTACGTGAGCGGTCCCTTCAGGACCGAAGATTCCGAACCCCGACCCTGAAGGGGTCGCTCCACCAGCCCAGGGTGGAACCCTGGGGCGGGGGCTTGAGTGCGGTTTCACATCTGGCTGCGTTGCCATTCGACTTGTCGCGTTAGACCTTCGTCGACGCTCGTTGTTGGCTTCCACCCTACGTGTTTGAACAGCTTGCTCACGTCGGCACCGGTTGCGTATTGATCGCCTTTTCGCGGCGGGTGTCGTTCGATGATTGCTTTCTTGCCGATGATTGTTTCGAGCTTGCGAATCACGTCGAGAACCGTCACGAGTTCGCCGCCGCCGAGGTTGAACGTCTCCCCCGCCATCGCCGCGGTGGCCTTCACGGTGGCATCGACGCAGTCCGCCACGTACGTGTTGCCGCGAATGTGCATCCCGTCGCCGGTGAGTGTGATCGGCGTGTTGGTGAGCATCGCGCGAATGAACAAGTTGTAGCCCATGTCGGGGCGTTGGCGCGGGCCGTAGACGCTGAAAAATCGCAGCACGATTGCGGGCACGTCGAACTCGTCGCCGTAGACGCGGCACAGTTGTTCGCCCGCAAATTTCGTGATGCCGTACGGCGAACTCGGCTTCGTAGGCAGCGTTTCATCGCCGCTCGCGTATTTGCCGTAGACGCTCGAGGTACTCGCGTAAATCAGCTTCTTCAGCGTCGGCGAGCCTTTCAAAGACTCGAGCAAACGGTGCGTCGCCACGAGATTGCAGCGATTATATTCGTCGAAGTTCGTCCAGCTTTTGTTCAACCCCGGCATCGCCGCGAGGTGGAACACCCACTCCGCACCCGCCACGGCATTCGGTGCCACGCCATTCGCCAAGTCGAGTTCGTGGAACGTAAACTGCGGCGACTCGCGAAATGCACGCAGGTTCTGTTCTTTGAGGTTTCGTGCGTAGTAACTGGTGAAACAATCGATCCCCGCCACGGTGTGGCCGTCCGCCAGCAACCGCTCGCAAAGGTGCGAGCCAATGAACCCCGCCGCACCGGTGACAACACAACGCATAATCCGCATCCTCAAAGTATCGCGAAACTAACAAAAACCGCGAGTGCCCAGCAAGGCCGAAGTCGACGGTATTGAGATATAGAACACCAACGCGAACGGTACCAGCCGGGTGATCTCTTCGTTTAGCCGCGACGCGCAGGCTTTGCGTAGCGGAGCGCGGGGCGCGAACACTCGCTACAATCGTATTGTCATCCGATAAATCGTGCCATCGCGTTTCGCTCCGAAGACTTCGCGGCGCGGCGAAACGGGGATAGAACGGCGAAAAAACACTCCGATAGTGGGGCGTGAAAGATGTTGCGAGACTATCAGGGCGTGGGCTTCAATAAATCGCTCCGGCGCGTGAACGCGGTGGCGATTGCCAACATCGAAAAAGAACTCGGAGTGGCCTTCCCGGATGACTACCGTGCGTTCCTGTTGGCTATCAACGGCGGCGTGCCGACACCGTCCCAGTTCGTGATGGCCAAACCAGGCAAAC
>JAYSYI010000125.1:0-6811 GCA_043727665.1 Limnoglobus sp.
TGCCGTCACTTGCACGCGATAATCGCCGGGCACCAGGTTTGTGAACAAGTACTTGCCGTCGGAGCCGGTCGTTTGCGATGCGATGGTGACACCAGAGGCATTGATGATGCTCACACCCGCACCAGCCAGTGGAGCCTCGTTAGAATCGCGTTTGCCGTTGTTGTTGGCGTCGATGAACACCAGATTCCCAACCGCTTGTGGGCGGAAGAAACCGAAGTCTTGGCGAAGGTTCGCCAAGCCCGCTTCGTCGGGGTTAACCGGATCGGTCGCAATCGTCGGGTTACCGAGGATGACGGTCGTCGTCGCGGTGGTGCCGCTCGTGGTGCCGTGATCGACGTTATCGGTGTTGTCCGAAACGCCAGGTTCGTTCGGCCCCGTTGGGCTGCCGACGGTACCCGTGCTGCTGATGAGACCAGTGGGCGTCGTCACCTGCACGGTGTACTTGCCCGGTGCCAGATTATTGAAGCGATAGGTGCCGTTCGCATCGGTCAGTTGCGTGCCAACGGTCGCACCACTCGAATTGATGAGCGTGACGGTCGCATTCGAAATGCCCTTCTCGGTGGCGTCGAACTTACCGTTGTTGTTCGCGTCCTCGAACACAGTGTTACCGAGCGAGACGACGACTGGCGGTACGGGTGGTACCGGAGCGAAGATCCCGAAGTCTTGGCGAAGATTCGCGGTGCCTGCGGAGTCCGGGTTGGATGCCGAACCGGATGTCGAGATCGACACGAGGTCGGTTTGGATGAACGCCCCCGCCTTCGTGCCGTGGTCGACGTTGTTGTCGGTCGTGCTGACGCCCGGCTCGAACGGCCCAGCCACGTCGTTGGCGGGGTTACCCGTGCTGCTAATGAAGCCTGCGGGCGGAGTGATGCGAACGCGATACTGGCCTGGCGTCAGGCCGGTGAACAGGTAGCTGCCCGTCGCACCCGTCGTCGTCGAGGTCAGAACCGCACCCGCCGAATTGAGCAGGTCGACGGCCACACCCGCGATACCCGCTTCGGTGGCATCGAACGTACCATTGTTGTTGACGTCGTTGAAAACTTGATCGCCGAGCGAGAGTGGCTGCCAAAGCCCGAAGTCCTGACGAAGGTTCGCGGTGCCCGTTTCATCGGGGTTGCCGGTCGCCAGGAGCGAAACCTTCGAGTCGATGAACGCAGCATTGTTCGTGCCGTGGTCGGTATTATCGACGTTGGTTTGCGTAGCCGGTTCGAACGGGCCGCTCGTCGTGCTGAGGCCACCTGTACTGCTGATGAACCCAGCTGGCGGCGTGAGCCGCACGGTGTAACTCCCAGCCGTCAAGTTGTCGAAGCGATAGGCCCCTAATGGGCTGGTCGTGGTCGTGGCGACGGTCGTACCGAACGAGTCGATCAACGCGACGGTCACGTTCGCGACACCCTGTTCGGTGCCGACATCGAGCGTGCCATTGTTGTTGAGATCCCCGAATACGAGATTGCCAATTGCGAGTGGCTGGAATAGGCCGAAGTCTTGTCGCAAGTTCGCATCGTTGGCCGCCACGACCGTATCGGGGTTGCCGACCGCACCGAGGTCGCCGAGCGTCACGACCGAATCGATGAACGTACCGCTAGTGATCGCGGAGTTCAGCGTACCGTGGTCGCTGCTGTCGACGTTCGTTTGTGCCGCTGGCTCGAACGGACCAAACTTGCTGCCGTTGAAGCCCGAACTGCTAATGTAACCGGTGGGGGCGGCGACGCGAACGGTGTACGTGTCGGCCGTCAAGTTGTTGAACAGATACTTACCGTCGGGTCCGGTCGTTTGGCTGCCCGCAGAATTGCCCTTCGAGTCGATCAGCGAAACGCTGATGCCCGAGAACAGCTTCTCGCCCGCATCGAAGCTGCCGTTGTTGTTCGCGTCTTCCCAAACGAGGTTGCCGATTGAGAGTGGTACGAAGAAGCCGAAGTCGGCGGTGAGGTCGGCTTGCCCGTCGATCGAGCCTTGCGGGTTTGCGAGGCCGACGAGGTCGGTCTCGAGAAGCGGGGCATTAGTCCCAGGCCCGAGGATGAACGTCGCCGTGCGAACGAGGTTACCCGCGATCGTCGTACCGTTGTCGTCGCTGTCGGTCGTTCCCGGTGCCGGAATCGCGTTGGCGGCAGGCTCGTACTTCGAGTTGATCGGACCACCCGTGCTCGAACGGAGATTCGTCAACCCGCCGACGGCCTTATCGACCACGACGACGTAGCTGCCGGACGTGGCGTCGGCAGCCGTCGCACCGATGAGACTATCGAAGCGGTAGTAACCACCGTTAGCGGTCGTCGTGGTTGCAATCGCGGTTTTGCCCGCGAGCAAGTTACCGACCGCATCGAAATCGGTCGGGCGATAGAGGCGAACCGCCGCGCCGTCAATACCAGGCGTCGTGCCGTCGGCAGCGTCGATCGTCCCGTTATTATTCTTGTCCAGCCAGACGCGATTGCCGAGCGAGTACGAACGGTAGATGCCGAAATCTTGAAGCAGATTCGCGTCATTTGGGCCGGGGTTGCCGTTCGGGTTGCCGGAGTTACCGGGGGCGAACAACTGCACGGTGTTCGCACGGATGACGAATCCGGTGTTGATGTTGCCCGAGAACGTCTTGCCGTGATCCTGATTGTCCACGAGGCTGTTACCACTAAGGCCCGACTCGAATGGCCCCGTGACCGGGTCGAACGTGGTGCCGCTGCTGCTGCGGAAGCCCGCAGGCGAGACGATTTCCACGATGTACTTGTTCGGGGCGATACCGGTGAACAGGTACTTTCCGCCGCCGACCGTCGTGGTCGTGGTGAATGGCAACGTGGTGTCGGGGAGATTATCGCCGTTGGCATCGAGGTAGAGATTCACCGTGATGCCATCGATACCGGCTTCGCCTGCGTCGAGTACGCCGTTGTTGTTAGCGTCTTCCCAAACGAAATTACCGAGCGAGACGCCATCGGCGAAGCCCGCATCGAAGTTCGGTACGCTGTTGCCCTTGACATTCGTCGTGAGATCGACGGCGATATCGCCGTTGACGCCCACGAGCAAAGCATCGGAGTTTCGCAGGTCGCCGTTACCGTCGATGGTCGTGCCATCACCCGTGTGCAACGCACCCGCTGTCGTCAGCGTGAAGCCCGACAGTTTCGATTGCTGCGCACCACCCGTGACGTTCGGGATGCGAACGACGTACTTGCTGCCCACCTTGAGTGTGGCGATGTTATAGTTCTCGTTTGGGGAAACCGTGCCCGGTGCGGCACCCGAGTTGAAGTAGTACGAGCCATCGGTCGCCGTGACGACCGAGCCGAGCTTGGTGACGCCCGTCGAATCGAATAGTTGGACCGCGACACCGCCGATACCGGCTTCGTTCGCGTCTTGGATGCCATTGTTGTTCAGATCGCGGAAGATGCGATTGCCGATTTCCACCGGCGGATCGGTTTCGATGGCGACGAGGTCGCCGAGGCCGTTGGCTTTGCCGAGCGTACCGATCGGGCTGTTCGAGGCCGGTGCCCCCTGGTTCTGGTCGTAGATCTGATAGCTCTTCAGAAGCAGACCATCGGCGGAGCGGAACCACCGCGTTCCCCCTGAGCGGACTTGCCCGTTGCGGAGTGCGTCGAAGTGCGTGTTGACGATGTCCGGGAAGCCAGGGACTTGAACGATGCCGCCGAGGCTGGTACCGCGGTGGCCGGTGATGGCGAAATCGTCTTCGCCGTAGAACTCACCGCCACCAGGGCCTGCTCCACCACC
The DNA here is from genome assembly GCA_043727665.1 of Limnoglobus sp. Taxonomy (GTDB): domain Bacteria; phylum Planctomycetota; class Planctomycetia; order Gemmatales; family Gemmataceae; genus Limnoglobus. Next base: position 3,706 of record JAYSYI010000125.1, read on the forward strand.
GACATCGGTACCCGTTGCGGCATTCCCGACAACGAGGCTCGCACCGTTCGATTCGAGCAACCAACCCGAACCCAGATTTCCGGGCGTGTTGATGAACGCACGCAGAAGCTCACCCGAGGCCACGCCTTCGGCACGACCCGGATTGAGCGTGGCATTCGTTCCCGGATTCGACAGCGTTCCACGACCCGTTTGATCGCCATTCCGGTCGCGAATACTCAGACTGATATTGCCTGCGGCATCGAATGCGATTCCGGACAGCATGGCTTGAGGATACTGCGAGGTGAAGAGTTGCTCGCCCGCAGGACCGGCAAGTTGATTCGCGATCACGCGATTGTAGACAGGCGACCACGGGAGATAGTTATCGCTACCGCCGAAGCTGCTGCCACGGGCATAGGACAAATCGAAGCCTGGCCCGCCACCGTCGGTCACGACCGAGGCTGCCGAGTAGGTTCCCGCACCCGGATCGAAGGTGTAAACGAAGCCGCGAAGATTCGCGCGAACCGTTGGGGTCGATTCGGCCGAGTTGACGAGACCCACGTAAACGAGACCGTTGTGGAACTGCACCGCATAGGGACGCACATCGCTCGCCGTCGTACCCGCGGGAGTTGGCACGTCGTAAGCGCGAATGTTATTCGTGTCGGGTAAGCCACTCGCCATCACGGGGATCACGTACAGCCGTTTGTCGGCCAAGTTCATCACGAACACCTTCGTGCCGTCATCGCTGACGTCGAGGCCGCCGAGCGACGTCTTGCCAACCGCATTCCAACCCGTGTCGCCACCATCGGTATCGTAGTTGTAACCGACGGCATTTCGGCCATTGATGTATGCCGAGAAGGTGCCCAGCGTATCGACCGTGAATGTGGCGCTCGTGTTGCCGACCTTGGCAGTCGCGCCTTGCAGGTTCAACCAGGAGCTGGCCGACGTCACTTCGTTCGCCGCATTGGTTTGGGGCAATGCGCCGGTGTAGATTGCACCCGGTCCGCCAGGACCGAAGCCCGAGTGGCGCTTCGTGAACGCAGCGGCATAGAAGCTCTGTTGAGTGCGATTGTAACCGAGGCCCCACGTCGTTCCGACTTGGGCTGCCGGAATCGCAACGGCGCGTTCGCCGTTTCGCGGCGAATTCGAATTCGCCGGCACGGACTGATCGATCGAACCGGCGCTATAGGGGAAGCTGAGAATGGCGGGAACGGCTTGATCGGCACCGACTGCAGAGCCGAAGAAATACTGGCTAGTGAGCAGCGTCGGATTCGTGCGGAAATACTCGGAGGATTTAATGATTCCGAGGCTCGCCGTTGTCGCGCCATCGGTGACGAATTGCGTCGAAGTGCCGTTCGTCGCACCATGCGGGCCATACGTGAAACCGGCGGGCAGACTCGTGAACTCGATGCGGTATGGCTGACCGGCCGTCGTCAACGTACTCGTCCATGCACCGGAAGCGTTCGAAACCACTTGATCGACTTTGCCACCCGCCGAGTTGAATACGGTCACTTTCACATTCGCAACGCCAATATCGACTGCCGTCGCAACGGTACCCGGTGCCGCTGGGTTGGCCGTACCCCCCGCGTTCGGAATTGTGGCGGTCTTATCGAAACTACCATTTGCACTGTAATCTTGGAAGACAAACCCACTGACCGAGGGGATGTCGCGGTGTTCTAAAACGAGTGCTTCTAGCTTTGCTCGCTTGGGCAGGGTGCCAACGGTGGTACAAAATGTCGGGCGACGGAAAAAGCTCCGTGTACGCCGAGCAAAAAAAGAATCGGCAGCCATGATTCAGAACCTCTCAGTGGATGAAAGCTCAAGTTGTGCGTTTGAACCGCGGTCGAAACCAAAACAATCGACGCTGATGTATTAACGCTGTTTGTAATTAAATGAAGTACAAGGCTACGCGGATACGCGATCTTTCGCAAACATTATCGGTTTCCCACAGTCCCCGCATCGCGCGACTGGCGCATGCTGCCTAACCGACACATGCCGCTTTTGATTGAACCGTAATCTCTCGTTAACATCGCGTTATTCCGGCGGAATCCTGATCGCCACTCGGCAACTCAGTGGAAAGATTCACGGCCACTATGGTAAAGCCGATTCGACCCTCGTTGAAAAACGGATCGCCAAGACACTCACAATGTTCCTAGTCCTTACCGAACGGACTTTCGGACTGCGCGAGAAGTTTCTCGCCATAGCTTTGACGGTTGATCGTTGCAGACGGTTTAAGTAAATGGTGACGATTTCCGGAAATTTCCGACAGATAGGCGATATTGCGATGCACGAGTTAAGCGGTTTTAGCAGATCGTAAACAACTGCTAACAGAGTCAGAGGCTCATTCGGTCGTGGGCCGAACGAACGTTTCGCAACTCGGGGTTTACAAGTCGCGATTGCTTCGGCATATGCCTGTCGTTCCTCGAAGAACCACCCGTTGGATGCCTACTGGCGGGACCGTTACGCACTTGGGGAAGTGCGGGCACCTCGAAGGGGAACGCGTAAGGGGGCGGATTCCATGAACCGAATTGGGGCTTGGGGCCTGACGGTTGCGATCGGCATTGCGGGCGCGGGGGCGCTGTCTGCGGCCGAACCAACAACGGGGCCAAAAGTAGCAGACGCGAAGCCATGGTACCAACGCCTTACGGGCGGTGGGACTGACGCGAAAAAGGACGAACTCGCCAGCAAAGCCGCGGCGCGGCCATCGATCATCATCGCACCACTCGCACCCGAAGTCATCTCGGAAGCGGTCAAAGCCGAGGAAACCGCCTGCACGCGGCGTCTCGATGCTTGCACGAAACTTCGCCAATTCGCGATCGACAAAAACGACGACAAGCTGCTCGCGCAAATCGATGAAATCGAACGCCAGGCGATCGAGATGTGCCAACAACGCGTGGCCCGCATGGGCGTGAAGGTCGGTATGAAAACCCGACCATCGCTCGTGATGGATCGAGAAATCGGCGCGAGCCGCGTGGAGTTGCCGATAATCTCTGCGCCCACGCCCGCAAACATCGGGGGGAAGTAATGAAAAACCTATCGCGAATCGTCGGTTCTATCGGCGCGGTCGGGATGCTGATTAGCACCGGATGTTTGCACATTCAGCCGATCGGCCCACTCGCTCACGCTCAGG
>JAYSYI010000126.1:0-6796 GCA_043727665.1 Limnoglobus sp.
TTGTGCGCGTGGTTGGCATGCGGGACATCGGAACTTCATGCTGCCGATGCGGATAAGAAAGAAGAGAAATCAGCGGCGAAGCCGGTTGCTGGGAATGTCACAACGCTGTCGTTGAAAGAATGTCTGGACATTTCGCAACAACGTCAGCCGAATATTCGGGCCGCACGGGCGAGTCATGCGGCGAGCGAAGCGGGTTATCGGAGCATCATGAACCTCAGCCCGCTGGCGGCGAGGTTATCGCCAGACGTTCCCGTTCGTCGCGAACAGGCGGCTAAGGGACTGCTGGTTTCTCAGGCGGAGATTCAGAAAGTCGAATCCGAGAATGTTTACGATGTCACGCGGATGTACTTCACGTACGTTTACGCCCGTCAACAGGAACTGACGGCTACGGAATTCATCGAACAGATGGAAGTCTTTTACAAGATCGCTGAAGATCTGGTTAAAGAAGGTGCCCAACAGGATTTGAATCAATTCTCGCTATTCCGCATGGAAGACGGTATCGCAAAAGTGAAGCGGCCCCGGATTACGGCCCAAACGGGACAGTTGCTCTCGCTCGCGGCACTCAAGGAAGCGATGGGCGTCGATCAGTCGTATGCGTTCGTACCACGCGACACAGAACTTCCTGTGATGGCCGGTAGCCTCACCCAGCAAGATGTCGTGACTTTAGCGCTCGCCCGACGACCCGAACTCGTTCAGGCGTCGGCAGGTGTCGATGCGTTCCGTCTGGAGATCCAGGCACAGTGTAAGATCAAGTATCGTCAGGCCGTGCCGACACTTGCGGCGGGTAGCGATCTGCACAGCCGCACGGTACCTGCGGCACTTCGCAACGGCGATTACCGCCCTGGTGCTCTCGCCCCTGAGATGCCAACGACACTTGCGGGCAAGCGGGAAGACCGTGTGGCCCGTGCCACGGAACTGAGTGTGCGGCAAGATGTGTTACTCGAAAAGACGCGTGAACTCGTTCAACTCGAAGCGGTGAATGCGTTTCTGAACTGGCAGGCTGCCACGAGCAAAGTGGAACTGGCCAAAACGCGGTTCGAGTCCGGCAAGAAAATGGTCAAGCTGTCGCGTGAAAATGCGGCGAACATTAAGAAGTACGACGTGCTGATATTAAATGAAGCACTCGCTGCTGAGTCGCAGGCGGAGTATCTCGAAACCGTGTACGAGCAACTCAAGGCGCTGACTTCACTCGAACGAGTGACCGCTGGGGGCGTGAAACCGGCGTTCCCGAGTTTAGATGTGACACGTTAATTCCCGATCCGTTCTTGGTTGGTTCCGCGTGAGCGGCATCGTGAGGGGGTGGCTTGTGGCTCGTAGGTTTCCGTCGATATGCGTCGTTTTGCTCGCGATCCTTTGCGGGTCACACTCATCGACTGCGGCCGAGCCGGGCCTGAAAATCGGCATGATTCAGAGCATGTTTCGCGATGTGCAGCCGAGCCTCGTGCAGGCACTATCGCGGCCATTCCGCACGCTGATCGAGAAACAAACGGGCCTGACTGGCGATGTCGAAATCCACGCGGATGCGTTCGCACTCGCCAAGAACATCCACGACGAAAAGCTGCACATCGGCGTGTTTCACGGCTACGAATACGCTTGGGTTCACAAGCAAAACCCGGAGTTCATCCCACTGGCGCTCGCCATGCCGCAAGGCCGCACGCTCCAAGCCTATGTCGTCGTTCACAAAGATTGCACGATGAAAGGCCTGCGCGAACTCGAAGGCGAGTGCCTGACGATTCCACGCGGGACAAAGGGGCATTGCATCGCTTACATCGACAAAGTCAGAGCAACCCTGCCTGCGACCAGTGCGCGAACCTCAACGAAAAAAGGGCTGACCTCGGAGGAAGCGCTGAACGCCGTGGCGAGCGGCGAAAGCGAAGCCACGCTGGTCGATGCGGCCGCATATGCAGGCTATCTAAACTTGCAGCCGGGCGGTGCGAAACAGCTTCGCGTGATGTGCAAATCGGAACTGTTTCCCGCAACGGTCGTAGTCTATCGCAAAGGTTCGATTGACGAACGCACGATCGAACAACTCCGCACCGGCCTGACGACCGCACATAAAACGGCACAATACCGACCGCTGATGATGATCTGGAATCTCAAAGGTTTCGAAGACGTGCCCACCGATTATTCCGAAGACCTCGACACAATATTGGCCTGTTACCCGATACCGAAAGCCACCGCAGTCGTCGGCACCGTAAAGACAGAAAAGTAGGGGCACCCCTTGTGGGTGCCGTCCTTATGGCACCCACAAGAAGTGCCCCTACAGTATCGGTTGCGGACAGATATCGTGTACCCTGCCCGCATCTTGCTCGGGCAGGGTTTTTTCGTTGACCACGCACCTTCCCAGATCGGGAATGTGCGGTATAGTATTTGAACTTACGTACAGTACCACTGAGGTTCTCACGCGATGGCGGAATTAATCGAAACCGTTTCGATTGCCACCGAAGTCCGTTCCCGTTTTTTACGGTACGCGATGTCGGTCGTGACGGGCCGCGCGCTCCCCGATGTCCGCGACGGCTTGAAGCCGGTACAGCGGCGTATCCTGTTTTCGATGTACAACGACTCGAATCTGACGTTCGACAAAAAAGCTCTGAAGTGCGCGAAGATCGTCGGCGACGTGATGGGAAACTACCACCCGCACGGCGACGGCGCGATTTACGAAGCCCTTGTGCGAATGTCTCAGGAATGGGTGATGCGCGTGCCGCTCATCCACGGTGAAGGAAACTTCGGTTCGGTCGATGGCGACCCACCGGCGGCGTACCGCTACACCGAAGCCAAACTCGCGCGGGCCGCGTCGCCATTACTCACCGAACTCGATCAGGAAACGATCGACTATCGCGATAACTACGCCGGGAACAAACGCGAGCCGATCGTGCTGCCTGCGCAGTTTCCGAACTTGCTCGTCAACGGCACCGCCGGCATCGCGGTCGGCATGGCAACGAACATTCCGCCGCACAATATGGCCGAGGTGTTGCGAGCGTGCATTTTCCTGATCGAGAATCCCGACTCGACCATCGCGCAGCTACTCGAGAAAGTGAAGGGGCCGGATTTCCCGCTCGGTGGCAAGATCGTCAGCGATAAAGCCACGCTTCGCCGCATCTATGAGACCGGCACCGGCAGCATCAAGGTGCAAGGCGAGTGGAAACTCGAAGACCTCGGCAAAGGCAAGTCGCAGATCGTCGTGACTTCGATCCCGTACGGCGTCGATAAGGGCCTGCTCGAAAACACGATCGGCGGCCTGATCGAGCTGAAGAAACTGCCGCAGTTGCTGAGCATTTCCAACGAGACGAACGACAAAGAAGGAATGCGAATCGCGCTCGAACTCAAAGCCAACACCGATCCGAACCTTGTGATGGCGTACCTGTACAAACACACCGATTTGCAGAAGAACTTCGCCTACAACATGACGGCACTCGTGCCGAGCGAAGACCGCACGAGTCTCGTGCCACGCGATGGCCTGAACCTCAAAGACATCCTCCAGCACTTCCTCGACTTCCGCTTCGAGACGATCAAACGCCGCTTCGAATTCGAGCTACGGCAACTGCGCCGACGCATCCATTTGCTCGAAGGCTTCCGGATCATTTTCAACGGCTTGGACAAAGCGATCCAGTTGATCCGCGACAGTTCCGGCAAGCCCGATGCGGCCGAGAAGCTCATCGCCGAGTTCAAGCTCGACGCAGTGCAAGTCGATGCCGTTCTCGATTCGCAACTGTACAAAATCGCGAAACTTGAGATCAACAAGATCCTCGACGAGTTGAAGGAGAAGCGAAAGAAAGCGGAAGACATCGAAGCGATCATCGCTTCTCCGAAACGGATGTGGAACGTCACGAAAAGCGAATTGGAGAAGCTAATCGAGATCTTCCCGGAGCGACGCAAGACGCGAATGGCCGCCGAGGGCGACATCCTCGAATTCGACGAAGAAGCGTATATTATTCGCGAAAACACCAACGTCGTACTCACAAAAGATGGCTGGGTGAAGCGAGTCGGGCGGCTGTCCTCGATCGAAAGCACCCGCGTTCGCGAAGGCGACGAAGTGCTTGCGGTGGCACCGGGCAGCACGCTCGATAGCGTGATTTTCTTCGCTGACGATGGCATCGCTTACACGATGCGAATGAACGAAATCCCCGCAAGTTCGGGCTACGGCGAACCCGTCACGAAGTTCTTCAAAATCAACGACGGCGTGAAAATTATCGCTCTCATGACGACCGACCCACGGTTCACTCCGGTCGATGTACCGGCAGTCGGCGATACTCCGGCGAAGCCACACTTGATCGTCGCAACCACGGCGGGGTACGTGCTGCGGTTGCCATTCACGAACTACCGTGCGGAGTCGAGCAAAGCGGGCCGCAAGTACGCGAAGCCCGAAGAAAAAGACAAAGTTTGCATGGTGAAGCGGATCGCCGAAGAGACGGGCGTGATACTCGCCACCGCCGAAGGGCGGCTGATCCACTTCCCGCTCGACGAAGTCAACGCACTCGCCGGTGTCGGCAAGGGCGTGATCGGAATCAAGATCGACGAAAACGATTCGTGCATCGGCGGCGCGCTCGTAACCGAAGGCAAAGTCAACGACGCAAATCAAATCACCGTAGAATTCGATTCCGGCAAAGTTGAAGGCTTCAGGCCGGGACTGATCAAACCGCAGACTCGTGGTGGTAAAGGGGAAAAGCCAAGACTGCGAAGCCGAATTAAACGAGTGGTACCACGAGATATCGAACTCGCGAACTGGGACGAAGTCGAAGGCCGCGCCCCGCCGAAACCGAGAGATGCCGACAAACCCAACGGTACGTTGTTCGAGTAATCGCCCCGTTTTCCATACGCAGTTGCTTTGAATAGCCATGACCACACCCGCAACGAAATCGAACTACACGACCAGCGACGACATCCAAGTCCTCGAGGGGTTGGAGCCGGTCCGCGTACGGCCGTCGATGTACATCGGCAGTACCGACACGAAGGGGCTGCACCACCTCGTTTGGGAGATCGTCGATAACTGCGTCGACGAGTACATCAACGGTTACGCCGATCACATTCAGGTGACGTTGCACAAAGGCGGCGACTCGATCACGGTGCAAGATAACGGCCGGGGCATCCCGATCGACCTGCACCCGAAGTTCAAGATTTCCGGCCTCGAACTCGTACTCACGAAGCTGCACGCCGGGGGCAAGTTCGGCAACAAAGACTCGAATTACTTTTACTCCGGCGGGCTTCACGGCGTCGGCGCATCGGTAGTCAATGCCCTTTCCAAGAAGCTCGTTGCGAACGTGAAGCGCGATGGCTTCGAGTACACGCAGTCGTTCTCGAAAGGCATCCCGACGACGAAGCTCGAGAAGGTCGGCCCATTTCGCGGGCACGGCACGTCGATCCATTTCCGCCCCGACGACACGATCTTCCGCAACACGCATTTCGACGCCGACGTGATTCGCGTTCGCCTCGAAGACATGACGTACATCCACAGTGGGTTGAAGGTCACGTTCAAGAACGAAATCACCGGCGAGACATTCGAACTCGCGAACCCTGCCGGCCTGCCTGCGTTCCTCGCCAAGCTCGTCGCCGACGCGCAGAAGCCGACCGTCACGCAGGCGATATTCTCCGCGGTGCGTTCGACCGGCGAGCGGATCGAAATCGCGTTGCAATGGACCGAATCGACCGACGAAACCTTCCGCTCTTACGTCAACGGCATCCGCACCGCCGCCGGTGGCACGCACGAAAACGGGCTAAAAGCCGCAATTCGCAAGGCGATCAACAACTATATCGACACGCACGACGAAGCCAAGAAATCGACGAAGGGGCTGAAAATCACCGCCGACGACATCCGCGAAGGCATCGTGGCGGTGCTGTCCGTGTTCGTGCAAGAACCGATGTTCCAGGGGCAGACGAAGGAAAAACTCAACAACCCCGAACTCGAAGCGACAATCGACAACTTCATCCGCCCCGCGATGGAAACGTGGCTGAACAACAACAAGAGCATCGCGGACGACATCGTCGGCCGAATCGTGCTTTCGGCGAAGGCGCGGCAAGCCTCACGCGAGGCGGCGCAGGTAGTGCGGAAGACGCCAGGGAGCCGCCGTGGGAGCTTGCCGGGGAAGCTCGCCGACTGCAAAGCGACCGATCTCGGCGAAAGCGAATTGTTCATCGTCGAAGGCGACTCGGCAGGCGGTTCGGCAAAGCAAGGCCGCAACAACAAGACGCAGGCCGTGCTTCCGCTCCGCGGCAAAATCCTGAACGGCGAAGACCTCTCGACCGCGAAAGTGCTTCTGAATCAGGAGCTTTCGGACCTCGTTAACGCAATTGGCACCGGGGCGGGCGATAAGTTTCACTACGACGGGCTGCGTTACGGGAAGATCATCTTGCTGATGGACGCCGACGCGGATGGGTGCCACATCTGCGCGCTGATCCTCGATTTCTTCTTTCGCCACGCGATCGAACTCATCCGCAAAGGGCACATCTATATCGCGCAACCGCCGCTGTACCGGATCGACGTGGCGAAGGAAACCTTCTGGGCAAAAGACGACGAGCACAAGGAAGAAATCATCGCCGGACTGAAAGGCCGCAAGCACGACATCACGCGATTCAAAGGCCTCGGCGAGATGCCGTTCCGCGTCCTGTCGCAAACGACGCTCGACCCAAAATCGCGCAAGTTGTTAAAGGTTGAGATCAGCGAAAACATCGACGCACACAACACATTCAAAGATCTACTCGGAAAAGACGCCGAACCTCGCTACGAGTTCATTATGCAAAAAGCGGGCTTGGCGAACCTGGAAGAGTTGGACGTGTAGCCGCGAACCCGCGGCTCGCGTTC
>JAYSYI010000127.1:0-6780 GCA_043727665.1 Limnoglobus sp.
CGAAACGGTTCCCGGTGAAACCACCGCAAGTCGGATTCAATCGCAAACGACACTTTGCAACTTCGAGATCGCGATTTCATCGCGATTCGGCAAAACTAACACAATTTTTCCGATTTCATCTCTGGTATCCGATTCCCGAATCGGTCATGATGAACGAAGAGGCCAAACGTCCTCGCATCATTCTTTCATCGTCTCCGTGTTGGATCGCCGTGCGATTTCTCGCCACGCATACGCTACGCCAGGGATTTCCAATCGTCCGGTCGGACCCTGCGCCGCCGTTCTTCGGTTTCACCCGTACTTTTTGAAGGAGTCGCGACATGGCAAAGGGCCGTGGAGATTTCACCGACGTTCTCGTTAAGAAGAAGATCATCAGCGTGGAACAAGCCCACGAAGCCGCCGCGATGGCGACTTCGACCGGTTTGAAACTCCAAGATGCGCTCCAGAAGCTGAACTACGTCACGCTGAACGAGTCCGCCGAGGCGATGGCCGAACATGGCGGGTTCCAGTTCGTCGACCTGACGACGCTGGAAATCCCGCGTTCCGTGATCGAACTGGTGCCGGAATCGGTCGCCCGCGAAAACATCGTGATCCCGCTCGCACTCGAGGGGAACGTCATGAAGATCGCCATGCCGGACCCGACGAATTACGATGTGCTGCAAAAGCTGCAATTCGTGCTCAACCGCGATATTCAGCCAGTTCTTGCGGTGCAGGAACAGATCCAGGAAGCGATTAACCGCAACTACGGCCAGTCGGAAACCGAGTCGGTTGACTCGATGTTGAGCGAATTTACCGACACGCAGATCGAGTTCACGCAAACCGAGAGTATGTCCAGCCTGGCGAGTGCCGACGAAAGCGACGCGCCGGTGGTGCGCCTCGTCAACCTGATGATCGTCGAAGCGATCGGCCAGCGGGCATCGGACATTCACATCGAACCGTTCGCTGACCGCGTCCGGGTGCGTTACCGGATCGATGGCATCCTCATCGAACGCGATGCGGCCCCACGCCGGTTGATGGCCCCGATGATATCGCGGATTAAAATTATGTCGAACATCGACATTTCGGAGAAGCGTCGCCCGCAAGACGGCCGGATCAAGATGAACTCCGGCGGCAAGCACTTCGACCTTCGCGTCAGCATGTTGCCCACCGTCCACGGCCAGTCGGCGGTCATGCGGATTCTCGACCGAAGCAATATTCAGGTCAGCATCCGCGATTTGGGTTTCATCGAAGAAGAGTACATTCGCTTCCAGAACATCATCAAGCGGCCGAACGGCATTTTCCTGGTTACGGGGCCTACGGGTTCTGGGAAAACGACGACACTCTACGCCGCACTAAACGAACTGAACCGCCCCGACCGCAAGATCATCACGGCCGAAGACCCCGTCGAATACTACCTGCCCGGCATCAACCAGGTGGAAGTGAAGCACCAGATTGGCCTCGACTTCGCCCGTATTATCCGTGCGATGTTGCGACAAGCACCAAACATCATCCTCGTCGGCGAAATCCGCGATAAGGAAACGGCTGAGATTGCTGTACAGGCGTCTTTAACTGGACACTTGGTTTTCAGCACACTACACACGAACGACGCGCCGAGTGCAATCACACGGCTCGCCGATATCGGTGTACAGCCGTTCCTTATCGCCAGCTCGATTATCGCGGTCATGGGACAGCGACTCGTGCGGGTGAATTGCCCGAAATGCAAAGACAGTTACGTGCCCGAAGAGAGCGAGTTGCGGGCCTGCAATATCACCCCGGAGAAGGCGGCCACTGGCTCGTTCATGAAGGGCAAAGGCTGCCCGTATTGCCGTCAGGGTGGCTACCGTGGCCGTCAGGCGATTTTCGAACTGATGCGAATGAGCGGTCAGCTTCGCGAACTGACATTCGCCCAGGCACCGAGCCAAGAACTACGACGAAAAGCCCGCGCCGGAGGGATGCGAACATTGCTCGAAGACGGTGCAGCGAAAGCACTTAAAGGGCAAACGACGCTCGAGGAAGTCCTTAGCACCTGCCACGCCGAGATCGAAGCGTAAGCGGTGAAGTATCGAAAGTGACGTTCGGCTGTGGCGCGAATGGGCCTGTAGGTAGCGCGATTGACATGAATCGCGTAGTTATCGCCGTTGTGGTCGTTGGAAGTCGAGTGTGGAAATCGTTCGCGGTGGCTTTCGGGATGCGTGTCCCGATGGCTGCCATCCGGCAGCGGAATGTCTGCCGGAATCGGGTGACACGTTGTCACTCGGTGCAAAATGGGATGGAACCCGTACCCGCGGTGGGACTATCGTTCCCGACCGTTTAATTTGGCGCGATGGAAGTGGTTACGGATAATCGATTACCGCCCGACGAAGAATCGCGTGGGGCGGAGTGAAGCTTCGATTGTTTTAGCCATCATCGTGCCGGACTCTGAGAGTGAGTACCATGGCCACCGTAGCAATGGAGAAGTTGCTGTCGACAGTGATCCAACTGAAAGCCAGCGACTTACACATCAGTGTCGGACAGCCGCCCGTCGTGCGACAGGGTGGGCGGATGCGCAAACTCGAAGCGAAAGTGCTCGATGCGGACGATACGACCGCACTCATGAAGTCGATCACGCCCGACCGCTGCCAGCAGGAGCTACAGCAAAAGGGCGGGGCCGACTTCGCGATCGAGTACATCGACGGCTACCGGTTCCGTGTGGCCGTGTTCAAACAGCGTGGCAGTATCGGTATGGTGCTGCGGCGGATTCCGAGTCAGTTCCTCACGTTCGAACAGCTGAAAATGCCGGAGGCGATTCGTTCGCTGATCGTGCGGCCACGCGGTCTGTTGCTCGTTACGGGGCCGACCGGTTCCGGTAAGACCACCAGCCTCGCGTCGATGATTAACTTTTTGAACGATAACTACGACCGGCACATCATCACGCTGGAAGACCCGATCGAGTATCACCACAAGCACAAAAAATGCACGATGAACCAGCGGGAGATCGGCGTCGATGTCCCGGACTTTAAGGAAGGCTTGCGACGCGCGTTGCGGATGGACCCCGACTGTATTCTGGTCGGTGAAATGCGCGACTTGGAAACGATCCACGCCGCCATCGAGGCCGCCGAAACCGGCCACGTTGTGTTCGGCACGCTCCACACCTCGGGTGCGGCAAGTACCGTCAACCGGATCATCGACGTCTTCCCGCAAGACCAGCAAGACCAGATTCGCACGCAGCTTTCGACCGCACTGATGGGCGTGCTGTCGCAGGCATTGTTGCCGAAGAAACCCGATGGCGTGATCGCGGCGTACGAGATGATGGTCGTGACGGCGGCGATCCAGAACCTGATTCGCGAAAACAAGGTCTACCGCATCGACTCGGCGATCCAAACGGGCCGAAAGAACGGTATGTTCCTGCTCGACGAATCGCTGTTCCGCCTCTGGAAAGAAGACCTTTGCGAGAAGGAAGAAGTCTTGCTGAAGTCGTCCCGGCCGGCAGAGTTGGCCGCCAAGATTGCCGCTGCCGAACGCGGTATGCTCGAAGATGAAGGGGATGAAGACGACGACGATGACGATGACGACGATGATGATGACGACGACGAGGAAGAGGACGAACGCCCCAAGAAGAAGAAGGCACCGTACAAACGATAGTCTCACGGGATCATTGCCCGGAACGGCGGACGTTCCGGGCCAGCGTTGTCAACGTCTTCGCGACCAACATACTGCTTCGGTTTGCCGTTCCTACTGTGTGCCCCACGGTGGTCGAGTGGCCCGAACTTCCTTCACACAGAGAGTGGACCCGATGTCAACGACGCCTCCGAACGACCCGAAGAAGCCAGCAGGGGTAACGCCACCCGTTGGCGGCGCGCCGAAACCAGCGGCCCCTGCGCCAGCGGGTACACCACGGCCTGCGGTTCCGCCACAATCGACGGGTGCGCCGAAGCCAACGGTACCCGGAACCGGCACACCGCGCCCCGCCGCTCCGCCCGTTACCGGTGCGAAGCCTGCGGTTCCCGGCCAAGTGCCACCGCGGCCTGCCGTGCCACCGGTCGCCGGTGCGCCAACGCGGCCCGCAGTTCCCGGCCCAGTACCGACGCGGCCAGCCACACCACCCGTTACGGGAGCAAAGCCTGCGGTTCCCGGCCAAGTGCCGCCGCGGCCAGCCGTTGCGGGTGCGCCTGCGAAACCGGCTGTGCCTGGCGTACGACCGCCCGTATCGGCGAAGCCGACGCCGAAACCGCTGCCCGCGAAGAATCGCTTCCTGCATGTGGACGCGAACAGCAAGCAACTGGCGCAAAAGCTCATCGACCTCGGCTTCCTCGACGATGGCCAAGTCGAAGCCGTTTACGAAGACATGCGGACGAGCGAACTGAAGTTCAGCGAACTGCTCCTCGAATCGGGTCGCGTCAACGACGATCAGTTGCTCCAAGCGAATGCCGAACTTCACGGCATGAAGGTGCAGAACCTCGACGATACGAAGCCAACGAAAGAAGCGGTGCAAAAAGTGCCGCAGACGATGGCCGAGTTGTACAAGCTCGTACCGATCACGTTCGAAGGCAACACGCTGACCGTCGTGATGTCCGACCCGAACAACCTGCAAGCGCTCGACGACATTCGGAACTTCCTCGGCATCAGCGAAGTGAAGGCGGTGCTCGCGCCGTCGAAGGCCGTCGAAGAGTTGATGAAGAAGGCATACAGCAAGGGTGGCGGTGGCGGTGGCGGCCCGAACGACGATGAATCGATTGCGAACATCATCGCGCAGATCGAAGCCGACCCGGATATTGGCCGCGCTTCGGGCAAACGCGAAGCGAGTATCGACCTCGATGGCCTCGAAGAAATGGCCAACTCCGCACCGGTGCGGAAGCTCATCAACATGGTGTTGTTGATGGCCATTCGCGACCACGCCTCGGACGTTCACTTCGAACCGTTCGAGGAAGAATACAAGATGCGATACCGCTGCGACGGCGTGCTATACGAGATGGTGCCACCACCGCGCCACCTCGCAAATGCGATCTCCTCGCGGATCAAGGTTATGTCGAATCTCGACATCGCCGAACGGCGTTTGCCGCAAGACGGACGCATCGAACTCAACGTCGGCGGCAACCCGATCGACATGCGGGTGAGCATTCTGCCAACGCTATTCGGCGAAAGCGTCGTCATCCGGGTGCTCGACCGCTCGAACGTCGGCCTGAGCCTCGACCGCATCGGTATGGGGCCGAAGATCCTACGCGATTTCCGCAACGTCATCAAGAAGCCCAACGGCATCGTACTCGTGACGGGACCGACGGGTGCGGGCAAAACGACGACGCTGTACTCGGCACTGTCGGAACTGAACGACCTCGAAACGAAGATCATTACGACCGAAGACCCCGTCGAATACGAAATCGACGGGTTGATCCAGTGCCCGATCAACCACGATATCGACCTGACGTTCGCCGTCGCGTTGCGGGCGATTCTTCGCCAGGATCCCGACGTGATTCTCGTCGGCGAAGTCCGCGACTTGGAAACCGCACAAATCGCGATTCAAGCCTCGCTGACGGGGCACCTCGTGTTCAGCACGTTGCACACGAACGACGCGCCGAGTTCGATCACGCGGATGCGCGATATGGGCGTCGAGCCGTTCTTGCTGACGGCGACCGTCGAAGCGATCGAAGCCCAACGGCTCGTGCGTCGCGTCTGCCCGAAGTGCAAGACCGGCTACGAGCCAACCCGCGATCAGATGATGGAACTCAACCTCACCCCCGATGCCGTCGCCGGTCGCAAGTTCTTCTACGGCGAAGGCTGCGACAAGTGCAACAACCTCGGCTTCAAGGGCCGTACCGGATTGTACGAACTGCTGATTATGGACGACGGCCTGCGCGACATGGTGAGCCGCGGAGCCTCGACCGACCAGATTCGCATCCACACGCGCAAAAACGGCACGATGAGCCTCCGCGACGCCGGTCTGGACGCACTCTACGAAGGGTCCACGACGCTCGACGAAGTCGTGCGCGAGACCATTTCGGACGAAGAAGGCTGATGAAGAAATGCGGAATGCGGAGTTCGGAATGCGGAAAATGAATTAAGAGGAGTTGGAGATGGCAGGTGTGGCGAAGAGTACCGACTTGAAGGTTCGCACGAAACTGTTTGCCATCCGCGTCATTCACATGGTGGATACGCTTCCGAATAAACGCTCGGCCGATGTAATCGCGAAACAGTTACTGCGAAGTGCGACATCAGTCGGAGCCAACTATCGCTCGGCTTGTCGCGGACGATCGAAAGCCGAGTTTCTCGCGAAGCTTGGGATCGTCGAAGAAGAAGCGGATGAGTCGTCGTATTGGATGGAGCTTTTAATCGAGTCCGGGATGATCTCCGAACCTCTCGTTCGGGATCTGCTGGCCGAATGCAACGAGATCACAGCGATGATCGTATCGTCAATCCGAACAACACGAGCAAACCAATTGGAAATGCGGAATTCGGAACGTGGAGTTCGGAAGTAGGAAAAACGCGGAGGGTCTCGGGAATTCCGCATTCCGCATTCCGAATTCTGAATTCCGCATTGGAAAGCCTAGCAGCCCAGGAGGACAAAGAAGATGCCGACGTACAAATTTGAAGCCCTCGATACTTCCGGCCAGGAAGTCAAAGACTCGGTCGAGGCGGGCAACGAAGACGAAGCCTCGCAGAAGATCAAGGCGATGGGCTACTTCGTTACGAAGTTGACCGCCGCCCAGGCTGCGAAAGGCGCGAAAGGCAAAAAGAAAAAGACCGGCAAGAGCCGTAAGACCTTCACCATCGGCGGCGTCAAGCAGAAGCAACTCTGCGTGTTTACGCGGCAGTTCTCGACGCTCCAAGATG